>CAOKKL010000020.1 GCA_948469065.1 uncultured Mycoplasmatota bacterium
TAGGATTAAAACCATTAAAAAGAAATAAAAGAAAGTATTCATCTTATAAAGGAACAGTTGGTAAAATTGCTGATAATCTTATTGAAAGAAATTTTAAATCAGAAAACAGAATTTAATCTTCGCGGAGAGAAATGTTATTTATCACCAATATTAGATGGATTTAATGGAGAAGTAATATCTTATAACACTTCTAAATCACCTAATTTAGAGCAAATAAATGATATGTTAAATAAAGCATTTAGTAACCATAATAATCTTGAGGGATTAATATTTCATTCAGATCAAGGATGGCAATATCAACATCAATCTTATCAACAAAGATTGAAAAATAATGGTATTAAACAAAGTATGTCTAGAAAAGGAAATAGTATGGATAATGGTTTAATGGAAAACTTTTTTGGACTACTTAAAACTGAAATGTTTTATGACCAAGAGGATAATTATAAAACATTAGATGATTTGATAAAGGCAATTGATGACTACATTTATTATTACAATTATGATAGAATTAAAGTGAAATTAAAAGGACTGTCACCCGTAAATTACAGGTTACAATCCTCTAATTAGAAACTATTTATAAGCTGTCCAACTTTTGGGGTTCAGTTCAAATTTGCCTCGCTCTTTTTTTTGTTATATAATAAAAATATGAATCGAGAACTAAAAAAAGTATTAAATACAATGGCACAAAATGGGTATGAAGCTTACATCGTAGGAGGTTATGTAAGAGATTATTTATTAGGAAAAAAATCAAACGATATTGATATTTGTACCAATGCAAAACCAAAAGAAATCAAAAATATATTTGGAAATGCAAAAGCCAGTGGTCCCTATGGAACCTATCAATTAAAAACTAAACAATATAATTATGATATTACAACTTACCGCGAAGAATTTGAATATCGTGGACGAAATCCAAATAAAATTGAATACAACAATAATTTATTATTAGATTTAAAAAGACGTGATTTTACAATCAATGCTATTTGTATGAATCAAGAAGGAAAAATACTTGACTTTCTAGATGGTCAAAAAGATTTAGAAAAAAAAATCATTCGTGCCATTGGAAATCCTAAAAAAAGACTCAAAGAAGATCCTTTGAGAATGTTAAGAGCGATCCGTTTTTCTAGTACCTTAAATTTAACGATAGAAGAAAAATTATGGATGGCCATGAAAGAACAAAAACATTTAATTTTATCTTTATCGAAAGATCGAATAAAAAAAGAACTTGACATAATTTTATTAAACGAAAACTTTCAAAAAGGTTTACAATCTTTAGAAAAATTAGGAATGTTATCACTTTTAAAAATTAAAGTAAATGAAATAACCTATGTAAACGATTTATGTGGAATGTGGGCACAAATCGAATGTTCAGAAGATTTTCCATTTCAAAAAAATGAAAAAAAACGAATCAAAATGATAAAGAATTTACGAAATGAATTTTCTCTAAAAGAACAATTAATTTTTAAGTATGGAATTGAAATTTTTCTGATTGTTTCAAAAATAAAAGGTTATCAAGAAAAAGAAATATTAAAAATTTATAATAAGATGAAAATTCATGAACGAAAAGAATTAAATATAACGTTTCAAGAAATCAAAGATATTTTAAAGAAGAGTCCCAAAGAAATTAAACAAATAGAAGAAACTATCATCGACCTTATCTTAGACGGAAAATTAAAAAATAAGAAGAAAGATATGATAAAATATATAAAGGAAGTGAGGAAATGAAAAGCAATTTTTTAATTGAAAAACATTTTTCAGTTGCGACACATTTAATCAAAAAAGCAATTCAAATAAAATTGTCTTTGGAAGAATTTATTTTATTAATTTATTTTGAAGATGCCTTAGATAAAACCTTTCAAGTAGAGCGAATCAAAGAAGCGACGAATTTAACGGAAGAACAAATATTAATAGCCTTTAATTCATTAATGAAACAAAGATTAATTGAGATGAAAACAGAAAAAGATATGGATGGAAGATTGATTGAAATGATTCAATTAGACCCATTCTATGAAGATTTGTTGGAAGAGACAAAAAAAATGGAACAAGAACATACAAAAATTGATATCTATGCTTCTTTTGAAACGGAATTTGGTCGTCCTATTTCATCAATGGAATATGAAATTATTGGAGCTTGGATTGAAAAAGGATTCACCGAAGAATTAATTTTAGGAGCGCTAAGAGAAGCTGTTTATAATGGAGTTACCAATCTAAGATATATTGATAAAATTTTATATGAATGGCAGAAAAAAGGATATAAGACAATGAAAGAAGTAAAATCTGGGTTAATGAAACGAGAAGAAGTCAAAGTAAATCCTTTATTTGACTATAATTGGTTGGATGAAAATGAAGAATAAAGAAATGATTATGAACTATTTCGATGAATTGTTTCCAGATGCTATTTGTGAATTACAATATCAATATGATTATGAATTATTAATTGCCGTTGTATTAAGTGCCCAATGTACAGATAAACGTGTGAATATGGTAACAAAAGAACTATTTCAAAAATATAGTTTACAAGAAATTAGTGAATTAGATATTAAAGTATTAGAAAATATAATAAGGCCAGTCGGAACTTTTACTAGAAAAGCAATGTATGTAAAAGAAATTGCCAAATCTTTACTTCAAAATTATAATGGAAAAGTACCAAATCATCGTGATTATTTAGAAAGTTTACCCGGAGTAGGGCATAAAACATGTAATGTCGTATTATCAAATCTTTATAACGTTCCTGCTTTTGCGGTAGATACGCATGTATCAAGAGTATCCAAACGTTTAAAAATTGCCAAAGAGAGTGATGATGTTAAAAAAATAGAACAAAAATTAATGAAGCAATTTCCAAAAGAAAAATGGAGTAAAATGCATCATCAAATGGTATTGTTTGGAAGATACCATTGTAAAAGTTTAAATCCCAATTGTCTAAATTGTGGTTTAAAAGAATATTGTAGTTATAAAAAGAATACAAAAAACACTTCGAAAATTTGAAGTGTTTTTTTTAATTAACTAGCACAAGTTCCATCGTTATTACATGTATTACATACATTAATAACTCTTGAAATACTTCCTTTTTTATCTCCATATACAACTTGATAAATCAAGTTCGTTTTTTGTGGTTTTTTTGTATCAATGGGATTGGTTGTAATTTTAACTTTTTCAGTAACATCTTCTCCGTTATAAATTACTTTAATTGGATTTTTCATATCGACAAAAGTTTCTCCAACTTTTGTACACATCGTTTTATTTCCGTTTAAACTAAGAATTAAATCAGTTGCTTTTGCTTTAATTTCTAATCCACTACTCATATTACTTTTAAAAATGCTATAAGCGCTTTTAACCACAAAAGTATAATCGGTTTTGTTAGAAGTAATCTTGTATGTATAATGATTATTATTGGTATATCCAATACTTTGTAAGGAACCATCTGCATTTTTTAAATAAATTTGATAACCATTTGTTCCTATATTCGAATTGATATAATTTTTTCTTTGATCCAAATACTTTTGGGCCCATTGTCCATATCCTTCATTAAAATATTCTGTTAAAGAATTTAAATCAATTGGACTTGGAGTAGAAATAGGAGTCCATTCCAAAGTAATTTGATTCTCTTTAACCGTAGCTTTTCCATTCGTTGGATTATCTAATGTTTGAAACCGATTTGATACTTCTGTAGGTTCCGTTCCCTTTTTATAAAGAGCCGTCATTTTTAAATGATTTGGTGTAAACTCACTTGCTAATTGTAATGGAATACTTTCTTTTTCTACACTGACTTCCACAACTCCTTCTGGACGTTGAAATCTTTTATTTGGTAAATAAATTTTATTAGCAATCGCTTCCATTAAAGCTTTTCTTCCTCGAGTACCAGAATATCTTCCAGAACTAGTTAAATAATGATCTGGAGTGATTGTATCATAACCATACCATAGCGAAATACAATAATCCGTGGAATAAGTAACATTCCAATGATCTGGAGTCGCATAGTCTGGAACGCCTAAGCTTCTAGCATCAGCACTGGAAAGATTGGTAGTTCCACCTTTAGCAGCAATATCACTATTATTTACACGCATATTACCACCAACATTATAAGAAGAAGATCCACCCAAGGTTAACATACTGGTAATCATATAAGCAGTTTCCTCACTCATCACTCGTTTTTTTGTATATTTGTATTCTTCTTCTTTTCCTGTTTCCAAATAAACAATTTTACTATAAGAATAAGGTTCAATATAATATCCTCCACGAGCAAAAGCAGAGTAGGCAGCTGAACTTTCAATTGGACTGATACCCTTAGGCATACCACCAATTGCAAACGATTCTAATAAAGTATCACCATAATCAATTCCTAAATTATGAACAAATTCACTAATTTTATTTTTATCCACCTTTTGAAAAGCTTGAACCGCTGGAATATTACGAGAATCAATTAATACAGAAGTCATATCACTTAGACCCCAATATCCGCCATCCCAGTTGTTAATACTGGTTCTACCATCACTATAAGTATAAGGCTCATCGAAAAATTGCTCTACCGTAGAAACATTATTGTATTCAATCATAGGACCATAATCAAAAATAGGTTTTGCAGTAGATCCAGGTTGTCTTCTTACCGTTGCTCGGTTAAGACCAGAAGGCGTATAATTTCTTCCTCCACTCATGGCCAAAATAGCCCCATTTTCAACACTTGTAATCGCAACTCCAAATTGATCTTTATCATTTAAAAATTGATATCCGTTCCCTTCAGCTACACTATTTACAATGTCTTGCATAGCAGTATCAATAGTTGTGTAAATGGCCATTGGCACCGTATATGGGTTTACTCCAGTTTTACTTTGCACTTCATTAATTACATAATCTATAAAAGCTTGATAAGGATTAATTTTAGTATTTTCGCTTTTTGGTTTTAATAAAGATTCCACTTTGATTTTTTTAGCTTCATCTCTTTGTTCTTCTGTAATATATCCATGTCTGCTCATCAAATCTAAAACGACATTTCTCCGATTAGTACATCCTTCTGGATTTCGATAAGGATTATACAAATAAGGATTATTAAAAAGACCCACCATCATACTAGCCTCAGAAAGATTTAAATCTGAAACGCTTTTTCCAAAATAATATTGACTGGCTTGTTCTACACCATTGACACTTTCAAAATTCGTTCCACCAGTACTAAAATATTGCGAATTGACATAAAACTCTAAAATTTCTTCTTTGGTGTATTTCTTTTCTATTTTAAAAATAGCCATATAGATATCAGTAAACTTACGAACAATTCCACGAATTCCTGAAGCCTCACTCGAAGTATAGGTATTTTTTACAAGTTGCATTGTTAAAGTAGAAGCTCCTCCAGCTCCAGAATTTCCAAGAGCTTGACCAAAACTGGCCTTCATAAATCTTGCTGCGTCAAATCCATTGTGTTGAAAAAATCTAGAATCTTCGGTTGCTACTAAAGCATCAATAAAGACTTGTGGCAAATCATTATAAGTAATTAAAACACGATTTTCTTTTCCATAACGAGTTAATTCTACACCATTTCGATCATATAAAACGGTAGCTTCTTTATTATATAGCTTTGATGAATCAAAATCGGGAGCTGTAAAAATAATATACAAACCAAAAGCTAATACCAAAGAAACGAATAATATTCCAACGACCATCATCGAAGTTAAAATCATGTTTTTTGCTTTTCTATTTCTTATTTTTCTTTGCTTTTCTTTACTTTCATTTTGTAAAGCTTTCTTTTTCCTATTTTGAAATGGCTTTTTTAATTTTAATTTTTTCATTTCATTCCTCCAAAATAAATTTCATCAACCACCATTAAATAATCGAGTGGTGGATCTATTTTTTCTTTTATTAAGTATCCATTTTCTAAAAAATAAGAATAAGGAATACTCTTTCTTTGATGGCTTTTTAGAAACTTTAGTAAACACTCTCCTGGTAATAAAAAAGTATGATGGTTTATTAAAATCAGAAAAAAGACAATTCCATGATGTTGTAAAACTTTTTTTACATGTTCTAACTGATGAGGATGAATATTAGAAATGGGAAAAGAACTTTTATTTTTTGTTTCTTTGGCTTCAAACTCAACATATTTTCCCCGGTATAATCCATTGTAATCTAAAGTAGAAGGAGATTTAAAATATGCTTGCTGAATTACTTTTCCTTTTTCTGTATAACTTACATCAACAATCCCAATCGGAGTAGGTTTTTTATAAATAAGTGCATGATCCTTTTCAAGATAAAACGTATTGGATAAATTAATTAAATATTCAAAATTCATCCCACGATTTCCATAATTTATCATTGTATGATTTTTTTTCTTAATTTGACTTGGATATTGCACGAATTACCACCTAATTTATTATACTATAAAATATTCTATTTTTCTACTGGATTGAAAGAAATAAAACATTTGACCTATTTTGTCGAAATGGTTCGCAAAAAAAGAAAAAAAGATACAATAAACTAGAGGTGAGATCGATTGAAAGATTTAAATGTAGATTTAATAATAGAAGAAATGATAAAAGAAATTGAAAAAAGTAAACAATTATTATATTTAAATACTGTGATGGAACAACAGAAAATTGATTTACAAAAGCAAAATGAAAAATGAATAAAATATCAGGCTTTGAAAAAATTGAAAGATGGAAAAAAATAGAATTGCTCTTATCTTGACAAATTCCCTTATTTCTTGATAAAATTGGGTCTAGAGAAGGTGGTAGAATGGTGGAAGAAAAAATCGTCTTAAGTCCATCAGAGATTTACGAAAAAGAATTTAAGATTGATGCAAGAGGATATCGCCCTCAAGAAGTAGATAATTATTTGGACATCATAATTCGTGATTATACGGAATTTAAGACAATTATCCGTAGTCAAGAAAAAGAAATACGCGAATTAACAGAAGATAACACAAGACTACAAAATGAAATTAGAAAATTAAAGAATATTTTAGAGACTCAAGAATCTTCAAGTGGCAGAAGTGCCAATGTAAGCAATATTGACTTATTAAGAAGAATTAGTCAACTAGAAAAAATTGTATATGGAAAAAATGATTAAATAACGAGACAAATGCTGGAGCAAATTAAGCTGTAGAGGAAAGTCCATGCTCACACGAATCTGTGATGATCGTAGTGTTCGTGCTAGAGGAAAAAATAACTCTAGGTAGTACAATGTACTAACGGCTTCGAAAAAACCTATCCATGGTTTTAGTAGATGTAAAAGTGCCAAAGTGACGAAGAACTTGGAAACGAGGGAAGTGGAACGTGGTAAACCCCACGAGTGAGAAACCCAAATTTTGGTAGGGGAGCTTATTCAGAGAAACAAGAACGAAGAATAGGACCGAAAGGTAGATAAATATTTGTCGCGCAAATTTTTGCGTACAGAACATGGCTTATCAGTTATTTTTTATTTTTTTAAAGGAGTGAATACTTTTGAAAGAACTGGGAAACCTCTTAAAAGAAAAAAGAGAATCCAAAGGGGTTAGTATCAGTGAAGCAAGTACCGACTTACAAATTAAAGAAGTCATCTTAGAAAACATTGAAGAAGGAAATATTGGGGCATTTAAAGATATTTATATTTTAAAAGAAAATATCAAATCTTTTGCAAAATATCTTGGATTAGATGCCGATCATCTATTAGATGAATTCAATGAATATTTATTTGAATATACTTCAAAAATACCGCTTCAAGAAATTGTAAATGAAATTGAAAAAGAAACAAATCGAATGGAGAAAAAAACAGTAGATGCTGTCTCTCCTTATACAAGGCCATCCAAAAAAAAATCAAAAAAGTATTTTCTTTTGATTTATGCAATTATGTTTTTGTTTGCTATGATTTTATTTATTTGGAGTATTAAACAAATTACAGTCAATACAAAAACAACAAGTGATGTAAGTTATATTAAGTAGGTGAATGAAAAATGAAAGTAGCCAAGAATTTGAGTTTACTTCATATTATCTTATCTTTCATAGCAATCCTAATTATATTAATTCCTTGGTATCAATTAGGAATTTCCTTTCCGAGTTTCATAGCGGGAGGAAAAATTGTCATTGATAGTAAATATATGGTTGTAGGGCTTTTATATATTGTAATTATTTTATTAAAATTTTTAGAATATAAAGTAGAACCCACAAGAAAAAAAGATGGAAAATTAATTTTTGCTCTTCGAAATTCAAGCAATAAAATATTAATATATGGATTACTATTTATCCTTTCTTATAATGGTTTTTTATCCATTATCTTTCCCGTTTTCCTTTTTGCAAAAGATAATATTATGGAGACGATGAAAAAGCTTAGTGCAGATAATGGAAAAATGATAGAAAAAAGTGCATTAGGAATTAGTGAAAAAGTAGTATTGGATTTGGGAATTATTTTTTCTTTATTTTATAATTTGCCATTTGAATTATGGAATGTTTATTTTGCAGATTGTTGTATTATGATAGCAACCATTATAGGAGTGATTAATGGATGTCTTTATTACTTTCGTGCCAAAGAATTATTAATGAATGAAAAATAAAATTGAAAATAAAAAAGAAACAAAAAAGGTTTTTCTATTGAAAAGAAAGCCTTTTTTTGTTGAAAAATAGATACCAAACGAATGTTTGAGAAAATGATTGACATATCTTTTAAACTATAATAAAATGAACTTGTACGAACGATACAAAATAGGAGGATTTTTATGAAAGCAACAAAAGATATTAAAGATAAAGATAAAGCCCTAGAACAAGTAATGGCCGATATTGAACGTCAATTTGGAAAAGGTGCCATTATGAAATTAGGTGGACAAGAACATATGGAAGTAGAAGTTACTTCGAGTGGTTCTCTAACATTAGATGTAGCTTTAGGAGTAGGGGGATATCCAAAAGGAAGAATTATTGAAATATATGGACCAGAATCATCTGGAAAAACGACATTTGCGCTTCATGCAATCGCAGAAGTTCAAAAAAATGGTGGAAGAGCAGCTTTTATTGATGCAGAACATGCAATGGACCCAGTATATGCAAAGAATGTCGGAGTAAATATTAATGAATTATTATTATCGCAACCCGATACTGGAGAACAAGCTTTGGAAATTTGTGAAGCTTTGGTAAGAAGTGAAGCAGTCAATATTGTTGTTATCGATTCCGTTGCTGCTTTAGTTCCACAAGCAGAAATTGATGGAGATATGGGAGATAGTCATGTAGGACTTCAAGCAAGATTAATGAGTCAAGCTTTAAGAAAACTATCTGGAACAATTAATAAAACCAAAACTACGGCTATTTTTATTAATCAATTACGAGAAAAAGTAGGAGTTATGTTTGGAAATCCTGAAACGACACCAGGTGGAAGAGCACTCAAATTTTATGCAAGTATTCGCTTGGATGTAAGAAGAGGAGAACAAATTAAACAAGGAGATAGTGTGATTGGAAATCGTACCAATGTAAAAGTGGTAAAAAATAAAGTAGCGCCTCCTTTTAAAACTGCAAGTCTTGATATTATGTATGGAGAAGGAGTGAGTCACGAAGGAGAAATTATTGATATTGCAAGCGAACTTAATATTATTGAAAAAAGTGGGGCTTGGTATTCTTATCAAGGAGAAAAAATAGGACAAGGAAAAGAAAATGTAAAAAATTATTTAAAAGAGAATATCAAATTAAAAGAAGAAATTGAGAAAAAGGTAAGAGAGCATTATGGCTTTACAAAAGGAATGCCAATCCCAAAAGAAGAAAAAGTAACGGAATAAGTTACTTTTTAAATGTTATAAATGAAATAAAAATTGTTCAAAAAAGAACACATTTTTTTTATATAATGTTATACTTGAAAATATAGAGAGGTAAGTTATGGAAATAAAATTATTAGGGGCACTTGATTATGCCAAATTAAAAGAATTATTAAAGGATAAAGTTGAAAATAGTGAAGAATTAGTCAATCAAATCAAACAATTAGAAAGGGAACAACGTGTTAATATTGTATCTGCCTCAGGTAGATTATCCCGCTTTCCAGGGGAAGTTTTTGAAATATTAGGGTTATCCGAAGAAAAAGAATACGAAAAAAATTTAAATTTTATTAAGCGAGTTGTTCAAATGGGACATGATTCCATTACAGATCATGATTACTGTGTGTTCGCTCTTCAAAATATTACAGTTATTATAGAACAAATCATTATTGCTGAAAGATTTTCTTCATTTACAATAAAATCAAGAAGAGAAGTTGATTTTTCAAAATCGGGTTTTTATACACCAAATTTTCATGATAAAAATGGAAAGGTTTTACTAGAAAATGAAACGATAAAAAAAGAGTATCAGGAACACATGAATTCTTTGTTTCAAAATTATGAAGAGTTAATAAAAAAAGGTGCAACACTAGAAGATGCTCGATTTGTATTACCTTATTGCTATTATTCTAACATTATTATGGGAGTTGACGCTCATACTTTAAAAGATATGATCATTAAATTTACGAAGACAAAATACGCGAAAATCGAAGAAGTATATGAATTTGGCATGCGTTTAAAAGAAATTGCTAAAAAAGAAGTTCCTTATATTATTCCTCAAATTGATGCAGTGAAAGAAAAATCTTGTGATAGTGTAGATGAAATTTTAAATACTATCCTTCCAAAACAAGAATATACGATATTGCCAAAAGCAAAATTAATTCATTGTTCTGCCAATATTGATGATACAATTTTAATTTCTTCCATCATGCGAAGATATCAGTTTGATTATGATAAATCAAAGAAAATATATGAAAGTATAATAAAGAAGAAAGAATATGTAAAAGAACAAATTATGCGAAAAATTGCTTTTGAATCGGATAAATTAGAATTGACACAAGTGAATTTTCAATTTCAAATTCCCATTTCATATGCCGTTTTAACACATTTAACAAGACATCGTACTCATGATATTTTAATTCCAGATTTTGCTCCAGTAATCGATTTATTGCAATATAAAATTCCACCTAAAATAAAAGATTTATGTCAGAAAGAATTTACTGAAATTTTTCAAAATAATCATAATAAATATTTGGAGTTAAAAGAAAAATACAAAATACGAGAAGAAGATTTAATTTATTTTACCTTATCAGGAAATTTAGTTAATGTTGTAACAAATATGAATGGAAAGACCTTAGAACACATTTTAAGATTAAGAGAATGTACCAAAGCTCAATGGGAAACAAGAGAAATAGCTTATCAAATGCACGAAGAAATCCGAAAATTAAAAGATGCTGTACTTTTTCAAAATATTTTAGGAAGTACTTGCGAAACACAACACTTCTGTAAAGAAGGAAAAGAATCTTGCGGAAAAATTATTGAAATTTTAAAAAATAATTCTAGAAAAAATAACAATTATAAAGAAAGAATCGTCAATTGACTTTTCTTTTTTTCTTGTAAAAATTGTCGTTTAAATTTATAATGAAAATATAGACAAATAAAATATATTTTCTATAAATAAAATTGGAGGGAAATTATGGATAATCAAATTATGTCCATTATTTTAACTCTATTTGTTGGAATTTTTGTTGGAATAGGTTTTACATTATTAATAAATTATTTAAGAGGAACCAATGCCGAAAAAAAAGCTGATAAATTTTTAAGCGAAGCAAAAAAAGAAGCTGAAAAGCAAAAAAGAGATCGCTTATTAGAAATAAAAGAAGAGTCTTATAAATTAAAACAAGAATTTGAAAAAGAAATGAAACAGAAAAAAGAAGAACTAAAAGAAAATGAAAATCGTTTATTACAAAGAGAATCAAGTTTGGATAAACGAGATGAAATGCTTCAAAAAAGAGATGAAGCATTAGAAGAAAAAGACTCTAATATATTAGCAAAACAAAAAGAATTACAAGAAAAAGAAGTTAAAATGGACGAAATGTACAAAGAGGAAATGTCTTTGTTAGAAAGCATTGCTAAATTTTCAAAAGAAAAAGCTCATGACATGATCATGAAACGAGTAGAAAGCGATATGGCAAAAGAAATTGCCGAATATTGTCGGGAAAAAGAACAAGAAGCAAAATTAAATGCACATGAAAAAGCCAAACAATTAATTGTTGAAAGTATGAATCGGTATTCCGAAGATGTCGCAAGTGAACAAACGGTAAGTACAATTACACTTCCAAGCGATGATATGAAAGGTCGTTTAATCGGAAGAGAAGGAAGAAATATTCGAACCATTGAATCGGTAACTGGAGTAGATTTAATTATTGATGATACTCCAGAAGCAATTGTCATATCAAGCTTTGATCCACTAAGAAGAGAAATTGCAAAAATTACCATTGAAACATTAATTAAAGATGGAAGAATTCATCCATCTAGAATTGAAGAAGTTTATGATAAAGTTTCTAAAGATATGAATACAACGATTACCGAACTTGGTAACGAAACAATTTATAGTTTAGGAATATCAAAAATGGATCCAGAACTTATTAATCTAATCGGAAAATTAAATTTCCGTACTAGTTATGGACAAAATGCACTAAAGCATTCCAAAGAAGTGGCAAATTTAACAGGATTAATGGCAAATGAGCTTGGTGAAAATGTGATGTTAGCAAAACGTGCAGGTCTTCTTCATGATATTGGAAAATCAATTGATTTTGAAATGGAAGGAAGCCATGTTGAAATTGGAATGGACATTGCCAAAAAATATGGAGAAGATAATATTGTTATCAATGCGATCGCCTCTCATCATGGAGATCATGAAAAAAATTCTGTCATATCAGCCTTGGTAGAAGTAGCAGATACACTTTCTGCTGCAAGACCTGGAGCTAGAAACGATTCTCTTGATAATTACATTAAACGATTAGAACAATTAGAAGAAATTGGTAACTCTTTTACGGGTGTTGAAAAAACTTTTGCAATGCAAGCGGGAAGAGAAGTAAGAGTAATGGTAAAACCAGAAGAAGTAGATGATGCTGCAAGTTATAAGATTGCTCGAGAAATGAAAGAAAAAATTGAAAGTGAAATGCAATATCCAGGAACCATTAAAATTGTTGTGATAAGAGAATCAAGAGCGCAAGAAGAAGCAAAGTAGTTTCTTCTTTTTTTCTTGAAATTCTTTTAGTATAATAAAAAAAAGAAAGTACCAAGGTGATTTAAAAAATGAAATTAATTTCTTGGAATGTTGCTGGATTTCGTTCTTGCTATAAAAAAGGATTTGCAGAATTTTTTGAATCCATTCATGCAGATATTTTTTGTGTTCAAGAAGCAAAAATTACAGATAATGAATTAGAATTTCGACCACCCAATTATGAAATTTATATTAATTCTGCGGAAAAGAAAGGTTATTCCGGAGTAATAGTTTTCTCCAAACAAAAACCAAGTAAGGTTACTTATGGGATGGGAATAGAAGAACATGATAAAGAAGGTAGAATCATTACCTTAGAATTTAAAAACTTTTATTTCATAAATGTATACGTTCCAAATTCCAAACGAAAATTATTAAGACTTGATTATCGAATGAAATGGGAAGAAGATTTTAAAAAATATATTCAAAAACTAGAACATCAAAAACCTGTCATTTTTTGTGGAGACCTGAATGTATGTCATGAAGAGATTGACATCGCTAATCCAAAAACCAATACCAGAAGTGCGGGTTTTACAATCGAAGAGAGAAATAAATTTACAGAACTTCTAAATACTGGATACATTGACACCTTTCGCTATCAAAATCCTGATAAAGTAAGTTATACTTGGTGGAGTTATTTTCGTGAGTCAAGAAAAAGAAATATCGGATGGCGTTTGGATTATTTTATTATTTCAAAAAAATTATTACCCAATTTTAAAAAAGCATATATTTTTAATGAAGTGTATGGAAGTGATCATTGTCCCATTGGACTTGAAGTAGAAATGGAGAATTAACATGAAAATTAATTTTGAATTATCCAATAAAGAATTATTAAAATATTATAATATTGCCTACGGAATATTAACAGATAAAAAAGCTTGGAAAAAAGAGGAAAAAGTAACGAAAACATTTTTTGAAAAAAAAATTAGAAACTATTTTCTTTGTTTCTTTTGTATTCCCTTGATTGCTTTTTTCGATACTTTTATTCATTTAGATTTATTTACAAACTTTCTTGCTTTTATAATGATATGCTTATTTTTAATCAATACGATAAGTATTATCATTTTTTTCGTCAATTTTAAAAACTATAATAAACATTATAAAGCCGGAGAAATAAGATTAGAAGAAGATGGAATGAATGTCAATTTTGAATCTGGAACCACAATAGAAACAAATTGGCATCATTTAAAAATTATGATTCATGAAGAAATCATTCTTTTTTCTTCATTCGGTAAAAAAATGTTTTTGATTCCAAATCAATCTGAAAATAGAAAAAAAATACAAGAATATATCAATCAGAGAAAACAAGAAAAACGAATAACTTATGGATTTCAAACCAAAGGAATTATCCACCATTTTCAAATATGGGGTAAATATGCTCTTATTCTAGTTATTTTATTAGGGATTGCAATTTTTTGGGATATATATAATATTTCTCTCATTGATAAGGAAATTTGGAAAATTAATAATTCTGGATATGAAAATGTCGATGGCTATATTTTTTCTTATCAAAAATTTGGGGTGATAGAAAAAACACTGAAAGAATATTTCAAAGAATTTTATCAAGAAAAAGAAAATTATTATCAAAATAATGCTGTTCATCTTTTTTCAAATATTACTGTTGATTTATTAAAAAATAAGCCTGAAGAATTAAATCAATTATTAAAATCTTTACCAGAAAAAAATGAAATAGCAACCAATTCTATTTTAAATATCATAGATTTACTAAATGAAGAACAAGTAATGAAAAGAATTCAAGAAAAACGCTTGGGAGAAAATTATGAAGATACATTTAAAAGCTATGCTCTTACAAAAGAAGATGAAAAACATATCGTAAGTTGGAAAGAAGAATTAAAAGTAAATGAAGTCAAAATGAGTCATCTAAAAAAAGCTTTGAATATTTTAATCAATGCCAAAAAATGTTGGTATATCGAAGATGATACTTTTTATATGTGTGATGAATATTTAGAAGAATATAACGCAATTTATGATTTTATTTTAGATAAAAATGAAAATATGGAAGAAACAATCTAATGAAAAAATTAAAATAGAAGAAAAATTAATTTATAAAGTAAAAAGGTAGAAATATGAATTTAAAAGATTTAACCAAAGAATATGATAAACTTCAAAAAAAATATGGGGCAAAAGAATTGGACTCCATTTACTTTGGAGGTTGTGAAGAATCTCCAAAGTTTTGTTTTGTTTTCATGAATCCAACGAAAAAAAATATTGCTTCAAATAAAAGTTGGCGGGGACCAAAATCTCCATGGATTAGCACTAAGAATATTTGGGACTTATTTTTTCAAATAAACTTATTAGATAAAGATATTTACGAAAAAATTAAAAGAAAAAAAGGAAACGAATGGGATGAATTTTTTGCAGAAGAAGTATATGAAAATGTCAAAAAATACAAATATTTTATTACCAATCTTGGAAAATGTACTCAGTTAGATGCAAGAGAATTACCCAATTCTGTATTTGAAGAATATTTACATTTTTTAAAAAAAGAAATTGAAATGATTAAGCCGAAAATAATTATTCTTTTTGGAAATCAAGTTAGTTCCATTGTTTTAGGAGAAAAAATATCGGTATCACAAGTTCGAAAAAAATGTTTTGTAAAAGAAATAAATGGAAAGTTATATCCTTGTTATGCTGTTTATTATCCCGTTGGAAATGGTCGAATGAATATAGATAAATCCATAGAAGATTTAAAATGGATTATAAAATATGGTTTAGAAGAAAAAATAGTGAATTAAAATAGCGTTTTAATTTCAAAAAAAGAGAAGTAAAAAACTTCTTTTTTTAATCACTACTTTCTCGAACTTCCATAATAACTGGTAAAATAATCGGATGTCTTCCAGTTAAATCACTAATAAAAGGATGAAGTTCTAAAATAATTTGATTTTTTAAATCAGTATAATTGTAAGAACCACTTTGTAATGATTTATTCACAATCTCACTTACTTTTCGTTCAATTTGATTAATTAATTCGCCATTTTCATTAACCATGATAAATCCTCTTGTTGTAACATTTGGTTTAATTAATAATTTTCTAGTCAATGGATTAATATTTAAAATCGTTAACAAAATTCCATCTTTACTCATCAATTTTCTATCTTTTAAAACAATTGAACCAATGTTTCCTATTCTAGAACCATCTACATAAACATCTCCTGCAGGAACTTTTTCGCCTTTTGTAATTTCATCCTTTGTTAAATTTAATACATCGCCGTTTTCACAAATAAAAATATTTTCAGGATTAACACCACAATCCTCTGCAATTTTTTTATGAGCCATTAACATACGATATTCACCATGAATTGGCATCATATATTTTGGTTTGATTAAGCGAAGCATTAATTTTAATTCATCTTCTTTCGCATGACCTGAGGTATGAACATCACTAAATTCATGATTGGTAAATACTTTTACACCTTTTAAATAAAGTTTATTAATGACACGATTAACACTCGCTGCATTTCCTGGAATGGGATTCGATGAAAAGATAACCAGATCATCATTTAAAAGACTAATTTGTTTATCTGTTCCATTTGCAATTCTTGATAATGCTGCAAGTGGTTCACCTTGGCTACCAGTACATAAAATACAAATTTCATTCCGTTTTAAATTTTTTGCTTTGGAAGGATCGATAAACATACTACGATCAGTTAATAAGCCATTGTTTAAAGCAAGCTCGATACTTGTTTTCATACTCCGTCCAAATACCATAATTTGACGGTTATTTTTTTTACAAGTTTCAACAATATGTTTCACTCGATAAGTATTAGAGGCAAATGTTGCAATAATAATTCTGCCATGATGTCTACTAATAATATCATTTAAAGCTTCATCAACACAGCTTTCACTTTTAGAAAATCCTTCGGTTAAAGCATTGGTACTTTCACTTAATAAAAGTTTTACACCTTCTTCACCAATCCGAGCCATTTTATGAAAATCGGCAATAGGTCCAATCGGAGTTAAATCAAATTTAAAATCTCCTGTTTCAAAAATGATTCCATTGGGAGTATGAATCGCCATTGCAAAACTATCTGGAATAGAATGGGTTGTATTAACAAATTCTATTTCAAAATGTTTAAACTTTAAAATGGTATCCTTATCATATATTTCTACATTGGCATATTTAATATTATTATCGGCTAATTTATTGTTAATTAAATCCGCAGCAATTCTTGGAGAATAAATAATAGGAATTTCAACATTTTGAAGCAAAAAAGGAATTCCTCCAATATGATCTTCATGTCCGTGAGTAATGATAAGTGCCTTAATACGAGATTGGTTTTGTTTCAAATAAGTAACATCTTGAATAACATAATCTACACCCATCAAATCACTTTCTGGGAACATAACTCCAGCATCTATGACGATTAATTCATCCTCATGAGACACAACATACATATTTTTTCCAACTTCACCAACCCCACCTAAAGTAATAACGGACGTAGTGCATCCTTTATTTTTCATAAAATTCTTCCTTTCAAAATAAAAAAATTAAAGTTCATTTGTGCATAAATTATAGCGCAAAAACTTTGTTTTGTAAATAGATTATGCTATACTTAAAAAATGAAGAGGTGACTAATATGAAACAAAAAAAGGGTTTTACCTTAGTAGAAGTGTTAGTTGTATTAGGTATTTTAGCTATTTTAATGACCTTATCAGCAACATCAGTAATAAGTATTATGAGAAAAAATGATGACAAACTAAAAAATGAAATGGAAAAAAATTTAAAAGAAGCAGCCATTGCGTATATGGAAGAGAAAAAAATCATATTAAAAAAATGTAGTAACAATTTTGATCCAGCAAATCCAAATACAGAAACAAGTTGTTATAAAAAATTGACCGTTCAAGAATTAATAAACAGTGGATTATTTACCGATGAAGCAGGATATTGTAAAAAAGAAGAAAACATTTTGATTTATCGGGCAAATGAAAATGAGTATACGGAATTAAGAGCGTATGTAAAAGAAGGGACATGTGACTAATGGGATTATTTGATAAATTAAAAAATATCGTTTCAAAAAAAGAAACCATTGAAGAATTAGAAACTTCTGAATTATACCAAGAAGAACAAAGAAAAAAAGAAAGTTTTGAAATTTATGAAAAAGGACTAACTAAAACAAGAGAGGAATTTGTATCCAAACTTAGTTTATTAGGCCATAAATATACAAAAGTAAACGAATCCTATTTTGAAGAATTAGAAGACTTGCTCATCATGGCTGATATTGGAGTTAATACGGTCATGAAATTCTTAGAAAAATTAAAAAAAAGAGTCAAAGATGAAAATATTACGGATTTTAATTATTTACAAGAGGTCATTATCGATGAATTATTTATTATTTATGTCGATGGAGAATCTTTATCTGATAAAATTAAATTTTCAGAAAATGGACCCACAGTACTTTTGATGGTAGGAGTAAATGGAGTAGGAAAAACAACAACCATTGCCAAGTTAGCTTATAAATTTCAACAACAAGGAAAAAGTACCATGATGATAGCAGCAGATACGTTTCGAGCTGGTGCTGTGCCGCAATTAGAGGAATGGGCCAAGAAAACCAATAGTCTCTTTTACGGAAAAGAAAACACAGACCCTTCCAGTGTCATATATGATGGATTACAAATGGCGATGCAAGAACAAATCGATATTGTACTAATTGATACTGCTGGAAGATTACAAAATAAAGTAAATTTAATGAAAGAATTAGAAAAAATGAATAAAGTAATTGGTACCATTATTCCAGGAGCACCAGATGAAACTTTATTAGTTATTGATGCTACCACAGGACAAAATGGCATTATGCAAGCAACTTCTTTTCAGGAAATAACGAATATTACAGGGATTGTTTTAACAAAATTAGATGGTACAGCAAAAGGGGGAATTGTATTAGCTATTAAAGAAGAAGTTAACATTCCAGTAAAATATGTAGGCTTAGGTGAGTCCATGACCGATTTAGAAACTTTTGATATTGAAAGTTATATTTATGGATTGTTTAAGGATATGATGAAATAATGGAAAAGTTTGTATATTACACAAAATTATTTGATTGCTATGAAGGATTATTAAATGACCATGAAAGAACAACATTTTCTGCATACTATGAAGAAAATTTGTCTATGCAAGAAATTGCCAATAATCGTGGGGTTAGTAAAAGCGCAATTGGAGCAACCATTAAAAATGTAGAAATGAAATTAACAACCTTTGAACGAGTGTTGCATTTAGAAGCTAAAAATGAGAAAATTTTAAATTTAATGAAACAAGTATAAGATTAAAAATTAAAACAAGAATTAGAAAAAATACTGAAATGAGTGATAATTATGTTTGAATATATGGGAGACCGTTTATCTAATGCTTTAAAAAATATTCGTGGAATGGGAAGAATTACAGAAGAAAATATTAGTGAAGCCATGCGAGAAATTCGAATGGCATTACTAGAAGCAGATGTAAATTACCAAGTTGTGAAAGAATTTGTAACTAATGTAAAAGAAAAAGCATTAGGACTCGATGTGGGAAAAAGTTTAAAACCAGATGAACTTTTTATTAAAATCGTGAAGGATGAATTAATTACTTTATTAGGAGGAAATGCTTCTTTTCTGGTAATGGATAAAAACCCAACCGTTGTTTTACTTGTCGGATTACAAGGAAGTGGAAAAACAACCACTTCTGGAAAACTAGCTAATTATGTAAGAAAAAAACACAAAAAAAATCCTCTTTTGGTGGCTTGCGATGTTTATCGGCCTGCTGCCATTGAACAATTAAAAGAATTAGGTGCTTCTTTAAATATTCCTGTTTTTACGGAAGGAAAAATTAACCCATGTGAAATTGTAAGTCACGCTTTATATTTTGCTAAGGAAAATCAGCATGATTATGTGATTATTGATACAGCGGGAAGACTCCATATTGATGAAAATTTAATGCAAGAATTAAAAGATATTACAAATTTAGCCCATCCCGATGAAACTCTTTTAATTATTGATGCGATGATGGGACAAGACGCCATCAATGTCATCAAAGGATTTAATGAAAATTTGGGATTAACAGGAACCATTTTAACAAAATTAGATGGAAACACCAAAGGTGGAGTGGCCTTATCAGTAAGACACTTAACCAATGTTCCCATTAAATTTGTTGGGGATAGTGAAAAATTAGATGGATTAAGTGAATTTTATCCAGAACGTATGGCTGAACGAATTTTGGACATGGGAGATATTATGTCCATTGCCGAAAAAGTAGAAAATATTATCAGTGAAGACGATGCAACCAAACAAGTTGCGAGAATGAAAAAAGGAAGTTACAATTTAGAAGACTTTTTAACAAATTTAAAACAAATTAAAAAATTAGGACCTTTAGAAAACATTTTGAAAATGCTTCCAGGAGCTAGAAAAATGGGATTAAATAGTATTAATATTGATCCAAAACAAATGGCACATATTGAAGCTATTATCTTATCTATGACTCCGCAAGAAAGAAAACATCCTGAACTTTTAAAAGCAAGTAGAAAAACACGAATTAGTAAAGGATCTGGAAGGCCAGTCGAAGAAATTAACCGTTTATTAAAACAATTTGAAGAAATGAAAAAAATGATGAAAATGATGGGGAATGGAAACTTTAAAATGCCTTTTTAAAAATACTTGCTTCTTCCAAAAAAAACTGTATAATAAAGCCTTTAAGGAGGCTTTTTTTAATGAAACAAAGAAAACATATTATACTAGCCATTCTATTATTTTTTGTATTTCCATTATTTGTGCAAGCAAGTATCAAAGACAACACTAGCTGTATTCAATTAGATAGTGAAACATTAACGTGTGAATTTAAGTTTAAAAGCACTGAAAATACAAAAAATTATAATAAAATTGGTATTTATTTCACATTAGAAAATATGACATTAGAAAAAATTAGTTTAAATCAAGATTGGTATATTAAAGAAAATACAAATAATTTTATATCCATTGAAACTTCAAAAGATGAATTAAATATGGACTTTAGTGTTGGATTTTTAACATTTAAAAAAATAAATTGGGCTATGGACTGTCATGTAAAAACAAGTTTTGATTTTGGAAAGATCAATCGTTCTTGTACCATTTTTGCAGGAAATTATTACGATAGCAAAGGTAATATAACAAATGCACTTACTTATGAAAAAGAATGTGAAAAAACAGTATGTAAAGTGTATCCCGATGGAACATATTCTGATTCTTTCGGAAATATAGTCAGTAAATTAGAATATCAAAAAGATTGCCAAAAACACACTTGTGAAATTTTAGAAGATGGAACTATTTATGGGGTAAATGGAAATATAGTAAATGCTATTACTTATGAAAAAGAATGTGAAAAAACAGTATGTAAAGTGTATCCCGATGGAACATATTCTGATTCTTTCGGAAATATAGTCAGTAAATTAGAATATTTAAAAGATTGTCAAAAACACACTTGTGAAATTTTAGAAGATGGAACCATTTATGGAGCAAATGGAAATATAGTAAATGCTATTACTTATGAAAAAGAATGCGAAAAGCCAATATGTAAAGTGTATCCCGATGGAACATATTCTGATTCTTTCGGAAATATAGTCGATAAAACGACTTATGATAAAGTTTGCTCTAAAAAAATTTGTACCATAATAGACAATAAAAAATATGGTATTAACGGTAATATTGTAGATGATTTAACTTATCAAAAAGAATGTCAAAAAAATATTTGTGTCATTTTAAGTGATGGAACCATTTATGGAAAAGATGGAAATATTATTTCTCGAGAAGAATACGAACAAGAATGTGTCGGGAAAAAATATTGTCAATTTGATAATGGATTTTATTATGGAATGGATGGAACAATCGTTGAAAAAATAAAATTTCAAAAAGAGTGTCAAAATCATTACTGCGAAATATTAACGGATGGAACAAAATATGGTATTAAAGGAAATATTGTTACAGATAATGATTATAATAGAGAATGTGAAAGTAAAACATACCCAAATGAAAATATGAATAATCCCCAAACGGGTTCCTCTTTTAATGGGTTTATCTTAGTTATTGGAAGTATCATTGCAATTGTATGCTATATCATATATAAAAAAGGAAATAAAATTCATCGTTTATAAAATAGGAAAATAACCTAACCACGGTTATTTTTTTTACATAAGATACAATAGAAAGGCTAACTATTAAAAGTCAATAGTTTTTCTAAAAAAAGTTAATATGGAAA
>CAOKKL010000021.1 GCA_948469065.1 uncultured Mycoplasmatota bacterium
CATGTTTTTTATGAAATAAGTATTTTTTGCTTTTATTTTTAATATTTTTACAAGTAATATCAATAAAAAAAGACTTAATTATAAAAGTCCATTTATAAAACATTTTCATAAAAAGTTTCTTTTCCGTAAAAATCTTGTAAATCAAATTGCTTTATACGCATCATGTCATATTCTTTTACCTTTTTTGGGACTGGAATTTTTACTAACATTCCAGGATGATTCGCAACTTCAATTAATTGGTCTTCTTCATTATAAAAATCATCTAATGTTATAGAAAAGGTTTCTAAACTAGGTCCAAAAAATTCCACAACATCTCCTTTATGAAAAATATTTCTTTCTTCTATTATTGCAAAACCTGTTTTTTCTTCATATTCTTTTACAAGTCCTAAAAAATCTTGATTGGATATTTCATCTCTTCCTAAAAAGTATTGTTCTTTTTCTGTTGGAATTTGAGAAAAAAATTGTGGAGTGGATTCTCGATTTGCACACCGATTTAAAATGGCTAACGAATAATTTGCAAAGGGGGTGGTAAGTGTTTCTTTTATGATGGAATCAATTAATCTTCGATAAGTTAGTATAACCGTTGCAATATAATAAATTCCACGCATTCTTCCTTCTACTTTAAAAGAATTGACACCAATTTCCATCATTTCTTTAATATGTGGAATTAAATTTAAATCTTTGCTTGTCATCGAAAATGGATGATTTGATAATTCAGAATTAAAAAGCCAGCGACATACCTGAGCACAACCTCCACGATTTGCATCACGATTCGTACAATAATTTGATAAGACACAGCGCCCACTAATAGAAGTACACATTGCTCCATGAATAAAACATTCTAATTCTAAACCCGTACTTTTTTTTATTGCTAAAATATCTTCTCTATTTGCTTCTCTTGCCAAAACAATTCTAGTAACTCCTAAGTTTTTGTAAAATAAAGCAGCTCCTTCATTTAATACACTGCTTTGAGTTGATAAATGTAATTCAAAAGATACTCCTATTTTTTTGGCTGTTGTTAAAACTATAATGTCACTTGCAATAATAGCATCAATACCAATTCTATCTAACGATTTTAAATAGTCTTCTAGTCCTTCTAAATCTTTTTCATGAAATACAATATTTACTGTCACATAAATTTTCTTCTTTAAAGCGTGTGCATATTTTACCGCTTCTTTCATTTCTTCTATGGAGAAATTTTTGGCATTTGCTCTTAAACTAAAATTCCTTCCACCAATATATACTGCATCCGCACCATATAAATAAGCTATTTTTAATTTTTCAAAATCACCAGCAGGAGCTAAAAGTTCTACATTATTCATTTTGATCCTCCTTTAAGCGATATATTGTCTTAGTATTTAAAAATCCTTCATCTTCATGTATGGATTCACGTTTTTTTTGATTTATTAAATCGACAATTAACTCCTTTTGTTCTTCGGCATTTAAAAAAAGGGGATTGATGAAGTAAAAAAGAATTTTAGTATCATCTATCTTTCCTTGTCCATTCAAATATTTACCATAATATAGAATTGTTCCATAATCATTTTCTACAGCAATAAATTCTTTTTTCGTGGTTTGTTCTTCTAACTTCACTATTTTTTTCTCAGATAATTGAAATTCATGTTCAAAGTTTGTAAGTAATGTTCTTCTAGAATACATTCCCGGAACTAAACCATATAAATAATAAACGAGTGGCTTGTTGGAATTTTCTAAAATTAAGTCAATTTCTTCTTTTGTAATATCGGTTCCAATTACAACACTATCGACAAATTTTAAATTTTCATTGATACTATTTTTATTTGTTGCAAAATGTGTTTGAAATAAAATTAATTGTTGGTTTAATTTTAATTCCTTGGCAATTGTTATTACTCCAAAATCTTCAAAGACAATTCCTTTGATTTCTTTTTTTAAATTTTTTAAAGTATTTTTTAAAGATTCATAGGCCTTTTGATCTAAAATACGATTGATATATAGGTATCCTTCTGGTATTTCAAAGATAGAAAATGTTTTTTCAAATCCTACAGAAAAGTTTTTAAGTGGAAAAAGAAAGTTAGTTATTCTAGCTTTCTTATATTCTTCTATTTGATTAAAATCATTAACTAAAACAAGAAATTTAGAAGGATTCATTTTCTTCGAATACTAAAAGAAAGTCCATCACCAAGATCATAAAACTTAGTTTCAAATTCTTCATTTTCCTTTAAAAATTCTATATAATCTTCTATCTTACCTACTAAACCTTTTAGATTTTTACTTTCAATATTTTCACTATTTCCGACATATCCATGAAACTTGATGTTATCTGTAACTATCACTCCATCGGATGCTAAAAAGTATTTAAACTTTTCAAAAAACTTTGTATATTGTCCTTTGGCAGCATCAATTAAAATTAAATCATAAGTGACATCACTTAAATTAACTTCTAAAGCATCTTGAAAAACAACAGTAATTTCTTTTTCTAATCCAGCTTTTTTGACATTTTTTAAACATTCCATATATCTTGTTTCATCTCGTTCTATGGTAGTAACTTTTGTTTCTAAGTTACTAGATGCCATTAAAATTGATGAATATCCAATCGCACTTCCAATTTCTAAGATGTTTTTAACATTTTTCATTTTGATGTATTTCATTAAAAATGCTATGCTTTCTTTTTCCATAATCGGGATATTTTTTTCTTTGGCATAATTTTCCATTTCAATAATTAGTTCTTTCATAAAACTCACCCTATTTCTTTTTGAATTGCTAAATGCTCTTCATAGGTATGTGTAAAATATACGATACCTGTTTTTACATCTGCAAAAAAGTAAACATAATCTGTATCCGTTGGATGTAATGATGCTTTGATACTCATAAAAGATGGATTACAAATTGGTCCAACAGGCAATTTTCCTACCATACTCGCATTACTTTCACTTGTATTATATGGATTTACCGTTTTTAAATCCGTTAAAGTTAATCCCGTACCCATCTCTTTTTTCACTGCATAATATGTTGTAACATCCATTCCTAATCCTTTATTCATTTCTAATCTTTTATAAATTACTTGACTAACCGTATTACGATCATTTTCACTAACCGCTTCTAATTCAATAATGGAAGCCATTGCCAATAATTCATGAAAAGAATATTCACTATTTAATATTTCTTCTTTTAATGGTTCTAATTTTGTTTCTGTATGATTTAAAATTTTTTCAATGATTTCACTCGCTGTACTATTTTTTCGAAAATTATAAGTATCTGGGAATAAATACCCCTCTAAAGGATAGTATAATTCAGAATTTAAAATTGATTCATCTAAAAACCAATATTTTTCAATTAATGTTTTTAAATATGCTTGATCTTGCATTTGAGTAATCAATTCATCTTCTGTGATAAGCAATTTATCACTGATATTTTTTATGTATTCGGTTAGTCTTCTTCCTTCAATTAAAGTAATCGTATCAGAATCGTTTTTTACTTTTCCCTGACCCATTAATTCTACCATTTCTTTTGCCGACATATTTTTGGTAAATTCATAGGTACCTGCTTGCAAATTTAAATGATGAAGAAATAAATATATTTTTAATGCCGTAGCACTTTTAATATAACCTTTCTTTTTTAAATCGTTAGCAATTTCTATTTTACTTGTTTTGGGATTTAATTGATACGTTATTACTTCATTCGAAGAACTCATTGGAGTTAAACCATAAAAGTATAAACAAAAAAAACAAACAGGTATTAGAATCACTAAGATCAAAAAGATCCAAACTCTTTTTTTTACTTTACGCATTTTTCTTTTCTTCCTTATTTTCTACTAATTTGTTTAAAATGGCATCAATTGTATTCCATTCTTCTTCCGTTTCAATTGGAATTAAATTCTTATTAGATCCACTAGGGTCATAAGAATAGGCATAAGTTTTCCAAGCTCCGCTTTCATCCGTTGTATAGTCGGTAAATACAAGATAACTTTTTTTGGTTTGTTCAGAATCAAATGTACAAATTACTTCCGCTTCGATTTCCTCACCTTTTTCATTTTTTATTACTATCACACTATCATTATTTTTCATATTGGTCATTTAGGATCCTTCTTTCTTTTAAATACGTATCTAAAATAATCGCAGCTGCGACATTATCTACCACTTTTTTTCTTTTTTTTCGATTCATATCTGTATGAATTAAAATATTTTCAGCTTCTTTACTTGATAATCTTTCATCCACCAAGTGAATGGGAATATGAAAATATTCTTCTAATATATTTTTAAATTTTTGGGAACGCTCCGTTGCAAATCCACAAGAGTTATCCATATTTTTCGGTAATCCTAGTACCAAATCAGTAATTTGTTTTTCTTTGATAATAGTTTCTAATTCCTTTAATACCGTTTCATATTGTTCTTCTGGAAAATGAATTGTTTTATATGGAGTTGCAACTAAATTTGTCTTATCACTCACTGCTATTCCAAGGCTTTTGGTACCTAAATCTAATCCAAGAAATCGCATATTTTTAAACTTTCTTGCAATAAATATTCTAAAATATCAGCTCGTTCTATTTCTAATATTTTTTCTCTTGCTTTTTGATAATTTGAAATGTAACTGGAATCTCCACTCATTAAATATCCTACCATTTGATTGATGGGATTATACCCTCTTAGTTCTAAACTTTGATAAATTTCTTTTAATGTTCGCTTTATGTTTTCTTTTTTTATGACAGTTAGATTGAATAAACTTGTTTCTTCAGTCATATTTCACCTCGCTTAGATACAGCAATATTTTACCAAACTATTGCATTCTTTACAAGTAAGTGATGAAATTCGTCCTTTTTTTCGACATTTTTTTTAAGATTATTATGGTAATGTCTTTCTTTTCATGATATTTAATTGCTAATTATTTATTTATAAATTAGTTTTGAAAGAACCCACTTAAAAAAAGCAAATCTTTTTATATGTTTTCCTAATCCAAAAAATTTATCAAAATGTTAAATCGTTTGCGATTCTTATTTTTTTGGTGATGTATCTAAATTTTTCTTCTTCTATTAATTTTAAATTATTTTCAAGAGAAATATGCCAATTCCTCTCATGTTATGGTCTTATTTTTAAAAGTTTTACTTTTTATTTCATATCTAATTGTCATTCAACCCTTTACTTATAGAAAAGAGAATAATATAATAATTTTTATATAGAGGTATCCATATGAAAAAAAATAACTTAAGTCATACAATTTATGAATTATATTTTTTATTTAATTTACCAGATTCTAATGAGTTTATTGTGTCACAATTTAAAAATTATTTTAATACACATCATTTTGAAATTCATTATATTAATCATGCAGAAGAAGAAATGAACCTTTTGAAATTAATTAAAAGCTTTTTAGAAATAGATCATTTTTATGTTGTAATTTATAAAATTAGAAAACTAAAAGAATGTTCTATACTATGTGAAATTCAAAACCATTTATTTTATACTTATCTTCAATCACTTTCTTGTGTTTGTGATAAAATATTAAATTACATTATTTATGAAAAAATAAATGCTTGCTTGGGTTCTCCTTCGGTTAGAAATTACATCAAAGCAAATTCGTTCTTTCCATATTTTATGGATATTCATAATGTTATTCATTCTATCGATTTTTTGTTTGATGAATTTATGTATTTTAACGGTTTCCTTTTTGAAGAACATATACCAACTAAAGAGGAAATAGTAAATTCCCGAAATAAAAAATTCTTTTTGATTCGAGATAGTTTAAAACGTCAATGTCATAATTCTTGTAAGCCAAACTTAAATATCATTTTAAAAAATATATTAGAAGAGATGAAACATTGGGATAGGAATCAATTTCCATTTGTTGCTATGATTCAAAATAATTTTCAAGAAATTTATGTTTCTCTTTTAAAAACAATCCATCAAAAAAGTAGGTGTCGTAAAAAAACAAAACCTACTCTTGAAGAGATGAATTCATTATTCTAATACCGCTTTTATTCGTCTTACTCCAGCACTCGAAGCTTCTTCTTTTTTAATTTTAAAGGTACCAAGTTCTTTGGTATTTTTTATATGTGGTCCGCCACAGATTTCTTTGGAAATCGTTCCAATCTTATATACGTTTACAATGTCAGGATATTTTTCAATAAACATCGCTTCTGCTCCAATTTCCAAAGCTTTTTGTTTCGTCATTTCTTCTTTGGTTACTTCAAGACCTTCTTGAATCCAGAAATTTACTAAATTTTCTACTTTTTCTTTTTCTTCCTCGGTTAATTTATGATCACAGTTAAAATCAAAACGCATTCGCTCAGCCGTAATATTACTTCCTCTTTGGTGAGTATTAGACCCTAGTATTTCTTTTAAAGCCGCATTTAATAGATGAGTAGTTGTATGATATTTTGTCTCCATCTGTCCATCACCTGCTAAACCACCTTTGAATTTGCCTGCTGCTGCAGTTCTTGATTTTTCTTGATGTTCTTTCATTTTTTCTTGAAAACCAATTTCATCTACCACTATGTTTCTTTCAGAAGCTAATTCGATGGTAAGTTCAATTGGAAAACCATAAGTATCATATAAATGAAAGGCTGTAATTCCATCTATTGCTTCCTTTTTAGAAACTATTTTTTCAAATTCTTTTAATCCTTTTTCTAAAGTACGATTAAATTTTTGTTTTTCTTCTTTTAAAATGGTTAATACAATGTCTCTTTTTTCCATTAATTCTGGATAATAATGTTCATATTGGGACATGATTTTTTTAGCTATTTGTTCTTCCCAATCGCTGTTAATATCAATATTTAATTTTTTTGCATGACGAATTGCTCTTCTTATCAAACGTCTTAAAATATAACCTTGATCGGTATTACTTGGTACAATACCTGCTGGATCGGCAGCAATAAAAACTGAGGTTCTTAAATGATCGGCTATAATTCTCATACTTTTTTCGTTACCAGAATATGTTAGGTTGGTAATTTGTTCTATTAACGCAATAATATCTTTCCAAATAGATGACTCATAATTATCATGTACACCTTCTATTACTGAAACAATTCTTTCATAACCCATTCCTGTATCCACGTTCTTTTTTGGTAAAAATGAAATGCTTCCATCGCTTTTTCGATCATATTCCATAAATACATTATTCCAAATTTCAACCCATCGATCGTCTTCGGGGTCAAAAGCTACTGGAATTTCATCATTACTTCTCCAATAAAAGATTTCTGTATCAGAACCACAAGGACCAGTTTCTCCAGCTGCCCAAAAATTATCTTCCATACCTAAATATGCTATTCTTTCTTTTGGAATACCAAGTGAATTCCAAACGTTTGCACTTTCTTCATCGCATGGAATCTTTTCACTTCCTTTAAAAACGCTTACGGCAAGGCGATCCACAGGAATTTTTAAAACATTTGTTAAAAATTCAAAACTGTATTCGATACTTTCTTTTTTAAAATAACTTCCCAAACTCCAATTTCCAAGCATTTCAAAAAAAGTATGATGGGTTGTGTCTCCTACTTCTTCTAAGTCAGTTAATCTTAAGCATTTTTGATAGTCACATAAACGGTTCCCACTTGGATGAATTTCTCCCATAAGGTATGGAATTAAGGGTTGCATTCCTGCTGTATTAAATAATACGGATGGATCATTTTCTGGTACTAAAGGTGCAGAGGGAATTTGTGTATGTCCTTTCTTTTTAAAAAAATCGATAAATAAATCTTTAATATTCATTTTGATACTCCTTCATTTATTAATTCTAAAACATGTTCAATTTTTTCTTTTAACCATTTCTTTTCATTGTTGATGATAATATAGTCAAAATGATTATAATTATCCAAAGCATTTTCGGATTCATGATTTGCTTCTTTTTCTGATAAATCATAATTTCCATGTTCATTTACGATATAAAAAGAATAAACTTCTGGATAATTCTTTTTCATTTCTTCTATTTCATTTGGAAAACGAACATCACTAATTACAATATTATCATAAAATTTCTCATAAATTTTTAAATCTTCTTTCATTCTGTCAATAAAAAGAAAAGGCATTTTTAAATTATTTCTAATAAAATCACCCATTTCTTGTAAAAAAGTTCGGGGCTTTTTTTCCGATCGTCCATCCCAAGAAGTCATTTCTTGGGCAAACAATTTCACATATTTACTGTATTCTGTTAAAACTGTCTTTTGTTCTTTATCGTTAAAATACTTTTTGATTATTTTTGCTACTTCATTTTTCCCACTTCGAGCTTTTCCTGCGATTAAAAAAAGTTTCATTTTTTCCTCTTTTCTATAAAAAATACCACAGAATATAAACAAGGAGCAATTCTGCGGTACCATCCTTTTTTTTACTTAATTTTTATAACGAGACTTCACCCGATTAATCTTAAAAGATAGCACAAAAAGTTTCTTTTGTAAGATTTCACCAATTTCTTACTCTCTTTTGTAAAAGATATTCTTTTATTTTTCTTCCTCATCGATTAATAAAATATCACTACTATCAAATAAATTATACTTTTCTACAAAGAATTTGTAAACAACTTTTGCAAGCGCAATTGAAGGCGTTGCTAAAATCATTCCCAAAATTCCAAAAAAATGTTCAAAAATCAAAAGTCCTAAAATAATAGTAATTGGATGCAATTTCATTGTTTTACTCATAACAACAGGCTGTAAAATAAAATTTTCAATCATTTGAACTACTATCACAATTATTAAAGTCATGATTCCTATAATGCTTCCTTGACTAAATCCAATTAATACCGCTGCTGCTCCACCTATGTAAGGTCCTATATAAGGAATTAAATCCGTCAAGCCACAAAATAATCCAAATAAAAGTGGAGCTTGAAGTCCTATGATGGCAAATCCTAGAGAATCTCCAACGAAAACCATAGAAGCGACTAATAATGTTCCATTTACACTTTTTCTTACTTCAGAACTGATATTTGTAATCAATAAAGAAAGTTCAAATCGATTTTTTTTCGGAAATAAATTTAATAAATGATGATTAATGGAATCAAAATCAAGTAACATATATAAACCGATTACTAAACTAAATCCTATGGTTAATAAGCTAGAAAAGAAATTTCCTACAAAGTCAATGAGAAAAGCTGGTAAGTTGGTAGTAAAATCATGAAAAAATCGATTCATAGTTTCCATAAGACTTGTTTGTACATTGGAAAAATCAATAGTATTAAAATTGGATAGACTTTCGAAAAATGAATTTACTTCCTTTTCGACTGTTTTAAATATCTCTGGAAAATTTACTAACAATTCATTTAATTGATTATAAAGTGTTGGTATTAACAAACGAATAAAGACCACAATGAAAATAATAAAGCAGGCATAAATCAAAAAGGAACCAGCCATTCTTGGAAATCCTTTTGATTCCATTTTTTTTACTATGGGATTAAAAATCCATGCTATCACAAATCCAATGAATAATGGAGATAATACTTTTAAAATTTGGAATAAAAATTGAATAATGCCCCATTCTCTTAAAATGATAGTAACAATTAAAACAATGGCAATTATCATTCCTATATAAAGTAAATGTAATATTTTTTTAGAAAGACTTACTACTTCATTTACTTCTAAAAAATCTATTTTATCTTTATTTTTACGAAAGTTCATAATTACACGCTCCCATCTTCTATAGGTAATTATGTTCAAAAAATGAATTTTTTAATCACGATTATTATATTATCTTTTTCTATATATTTCTAGCACTTTTTTTGTTTTAAAAAAAAGAATGTGTTTTCTACATTCTATTTTCGTCTTGATAATCTGGAATTTCGTTTTCTAAGCTTGGAAACATCATATTTGGTGTTTCTTGTTCTTGCTTTTGAAGTGCTTCACTATTTAATTTTGGCAACTCAATCTTTTTTGGCAATTCCATTGGTGGTTTTGAATTTGACTCACTTGTTTCCTCTTGTTCTGATTTCGTATTAACATAAACAGAACTAAATTGTGTTGGATTTGGCATTGCTACAGTTTCTAAATCTGAATTTTTATCATCTGGTTCTAATTTTAATTCTACGGTAGGTTCCATTTGTTTTGGAGGCTCATATAAGTTTAAATTTGTTTCAACCTTTTCTTTTTCAACTTCCATATTCGTATCTTCTTGATTAGTTATATCATTTATTTCTTGATATTGATTTGGTTCTGCAATAAATGTATCTTCACTTATCCCAATACTTTCTAATTCTTTTGATATAGAAGCTGCTAAAGCATCAAAGTCAAAATCACTTTTTGGAGGTATCAATTCTTCTTTAATTTCTTCCTCTTCTTCACTTTCTACAATATTTTCTTCCTTTTCAGTTTCCTTTAATGTGATTGGATTTTCTTGTTCTGCACTAAAAAAATCACTAGTTTCTTTATTTTCTGGAATTTCAACACTAGTAAGCGGTTCAATGGTATCAAATGCTACTTCACTTTTACTATCTGTTTCATTCGTATTTTCATTATTCGTCTGTTCTTTTGCTAAATTACGCTCTTTTTGATCTTTTTTTCCGAAGAATAAAATAATTAAAAACGCTAGCACTAAAATGGATACAGATGTAAATAAAATTATTCCAAAATTTTCATTACTATATAAACTGGTTAAAAAATCCATTTTACTCACCACCTTTTATTCTATTGATAGAATATCATAATTTCTTTTCAAAAGTCAATACTGATTGATGACTTCTATTTGTTTCACTAATTTTTATGAAACTTTCTAAAATTTATTCCAAAAAAAAGAAATATTTATCTATTTCTTGTCATTTGATTCATTACTTGTTTCACTTGTTTTTGACTTGGTTTTCTTCCCATACTACTCATCATAGCTTCAATCATTTTCTCATTAATTGGTGGATTTTTTTGCATATATTTTTTCATGGTCATTCGGGCGATCAAAAATCCCGCGATTGCTCCTACTACAAGCCCTAATACTATTAATAATATATCGTGTAACATGATTAACCTCTTTTCTTATTTTTATTTTACTAAATATTATGTAGAAACTCAAGTTTATATCATGATTTTATCTAACCAGAAATAATCTTTATTTTTAAAATCACAAAAGAATAAATTATGTTCTTCTTCTAAGTCTTTGATAAAAGTAGGACGAATCACTGTACTTTCCATTTCTAAAAATGTTTTACAAACTTTTAAGACGGTTTTTTCATGACGATAAGCATCGTGTATTTGATGAACATTACTATATTTAGTATAAAAATAATTATCTTTATATTTTTTAAAAAGATTAATATCTAATTGTTTTGGGTTAAATAAATCAATCATTCGTTCAAATAAATCTAGACCTAAATGAATATCACTTCGATCTACATAATAAATTTGTTCTAGCGTTCGATAAAGATGATAAGGATTTTTTTTGGTTAATACTGCATATTCTTCTTTTATTTTAAAAATATAAAATTGTCTCATAAACTTCACCTAAAGCTAGCGTACCATTGAAAAAGTAAAAAAAATGTCGAAATATTTATTTTAATAAATTTTCGACTTTATTTTTTAATGATTCATAATCAAAACCCATTTTTAATAATACTTCATTTGGATGTCCACTATACCCAAAATCATTGATTCCAATAATCATCTCACTATTATTTACAAAACGATTCCATAAAAGAGGACTACTTGCTTCTATCACAATTTTTTTGGCGCTTTTTGGTAAAACAAATTCTTCATACTCTTTTCCTTCTCCTAAAAATAATTCCATAGAAGGCATAGAAACTACTCGCAAATCAAATCCATTTTTCTCTAAATCATAAGCAATTTGTAATGTATAAGGAAGTTCACTTCCACAACTGATTAAAATTCCATCCAATCGATTTTTTTCTTGTTTTATAATGTAAGCTCCTTTTGAAACCATTTTTGCATTACTATTAGGTAATTTGGGCGAATTATTTTGTGTAATAATAAGAGCAGCTGGAATATTTCTTTTGATAATATTTTCCCAAGAACCCATAACTTCTAATACATCAGCTGGACGATAAACTACTAAATTTGGGGTGGTATGTAACATTGATAATTGTTCTATTGGTTGAATGATTGGTCCTTCTTCTCCAACACTAATGGTATCATGCGTAAAAATATAAGTGACAGGTAAATTCATATAAGCAGTCATTCTTATCGCTGGTTTCATATAATCTGCATAAATTAATTTTGTACTTCCAAATCCTTTTAAACCTGTTACTGCCATCCCGTTTAATATCGACCCCATTGCATGTTCTCGTAATCCAAACAAAAGATTTCGGATTTTTTTATTTTTATCTGTTAAATCATTTTGTGTAATCAAGGTTTGACATGTCGCTATACTATCTGCGCTACACCCTAAAAATAAATTACTTTGAGGTGCAATCATATTAATTACTTTTCGATTTGTTTCGATTAACGGCTCACAATAACCATCATTTATTTTATAATGTTCAGAATCAAAGGAAAGATTTAACTGCTTTTTCATCATAGCATCTATCATTTCTTTTATTTTTAAATTTTGATTGGCACGATGATAAAATTCTATCCATTTGTTATATTTTTTTTCCGTTCTTTCTTGAATGCTTTTTTGTAAAAAAATCATACTATCTTTCGATACTTCAAACGGTGGCAAAAAAAGATTCCACTTTTTTCTTAAATTAGCAACATCATGGGTTGGTAATGGATTACGATAAGTAATATTTTTATTTTCATTAAAAGATTCTTTTCCAAGTACTGCTTTTAAAATTAAAATAGCTGGACGTCCACTTTTTTTGGCAGCTTGAATCGCTTTATCAATTTCTTTGACATTCGTGCCATCTTTTAAATCATCTACATAAAATCCCATGGCTTGATATTTTTTTATCATTTCTTCTTTTTTTACCATTTCCAATGAGCCATCTTCTAGCATATTATTATGAATATATAAAAGAATAAAATGATCTAATTTTTGTGTTGAAGCAAATGATAAAGCTTCTTCACTACAGCCTTCCATCATATCTCGGTCTGTACAAATACAATAGGTATTAAAATCTAATAATTTAATGCGATCATCTTCTTCTTCGATGATGTTTTGATAAATTTTTCTAGCAAGTGCAATCCCTACACCCATTGCAATTCCTTCTCCAAATAATCCAGTGGAAATATCAATTCCTGGAGTAAGTCTATATTCTGGATATCCTGGGGTAATTGATCCTAGTCTACAATAATTCATTAAATCTTCTTTTCGAATTTGGTAACCTGCTAAATAAAGAATTGCATAAAGAATACTAGAAGCATTTCCAGAGGAAAGAACTACTCGGTCACGATTGATCCAGTTTGGTTCATCTGGTTTGATCATTAAATGTTTTGCAAACAAAGTATAAATAGTTGGTGCCATACTAAGTACTAACCCAGGAGATCCACTGTTTGCTCTCGTAATCATATCAATGCTTAACATTTTTAATTCATTTAATGTTCTTATATCGTCTTGATTCATAAAATCACCTTCTTATTCTGTGATTTATTATATCAAAATATTTATGATTTTCTAAATTTTTTTTATTTTTTTGAAGAATATAGACATTCCTAAGAAAAGGCCTTTACTACTTTATGATTTGTTTTTAAAATATTAATTTCTAGTTTTTCACATAAAGAGAGGAGTACAGAAAAAATACTTGTGATGTCAAATTCTTGGGAATGCTTATCATCTTCATATAAATCTTTTGCTAAATCTACTATTTTTTCAAATAAGGAAAAGATTTCTTCATTTAATAGATTATTATGATATTTTTCTTTCATAATTTCTTCGACATAATTTTGAATCATTACCAAACTACTTTTGGCTTTTATTGTTTCGATTAAATCTTTTTTACACATATTACATTCCTCCTTTTAATTCTTTATAAATAACTTCATTTTCATTTACTACCAGATGTTTCATTTGATTTAAATATCGAAATCGCATATTTAATAATATGACTCCTATTACGATTACTCCATAAAATAAAATGAGCCCTCCATAATTTTTCCATAATTGATTCATAATCACTCCTTCTTTCTACGTCTATTTTATAACCGAATATTAGTTCGTGTCAATACCATTTTGAACAAACGTTTGACAACTTTACTATCCTATGTTAAGATTTGAATGGAGGAGTAGAAATGATATTGGAAAGTGAAAAAACTTTAACGAAAAAGCAGTCTGAGGTATTAGATTATATCAAAAAATATACTGCAGAACATGGATATCCCCCTGCAATTCGAGAAATTGGAGCTGGTCTTGGGCTTTCTAGTCCGGCTACTGTACACACTCACGTAAAAAAATTAGAAGAAGCTGGTGTGATTAAAACCTCAAGTAATAAATTTAGAACCATTGAAATATTAGTAGAAAATGAATATGAAGAAACAAAAGATGATGTAATTAAAGTTCCTTTATTAGGAAAAATAACAGCTGGAAATCCTATTGAAGCAATTGAAAGACCAAATGACTTTTTTGATTTACCTGCAGTTTTAATTCCGAAAAAAGAAACAGTCTTTACTCTTGAAGTTAGTGGAGACTCAATGATAAATGCTGGAATATTTAATGGAGATTATGTCATTGTTCAAAAACAAAATACAGCTCGAAATGGTGATATTGTTGTTGCAATGACCGAAGATAATGAAGTGACTTTAAAAACGTTTTACAAAGAAGATGACCACATCCGCTTACAACCTGAAAATGATACGATGGAACCCTTTATCTTTCGTCATGTAACAATTTTAGGAAAAGCAATCGGTTTATATCGTAAATTTTAAAACATAAAAAAAGAATCATGGTATGAAGTGAATCCAATTAGTTCATTTCACTATGGTTCTTTTTTTAATAAAACACAAATTTTTTTAACTCATCCATTAACGAAAAAAGACAACATAAGTTAAAAATATGAAGTAAATGAATAAAACAATACATCCATTTATTCTTTCAGATTTAACTGATTTTCCATTGACTCCAAAAGCCATCATAGAAAGATAACCGCCGATTAAACCACCAATATGAGCAGCATTATCGATTCCGCTGGATAAAAATCCTATCGATAAATTAATAATAATTAGTGGAATAATTTGATTTTTTAATACACTTCCTAAATACAATCGATAATGATATCCAAAGTAAAGAATAGCTCCTAATAAACCAAAAATTGCTCCTGAGGCTCCTACACTAATATTGTTGCTAAAAATACAAGATAATAAAGAACCACTGACACCACTGATAAAATAGATTCCTAAAAATTTCCATTTTCCAACATAATTTTCTAATTGAGTTCCAATGATGTATAAAGAATACATATTAAATAAAAGGTGTAATAAATTGGCATGCAAAAAAGTACTGGTTATTAATCTTAATACTTCGACGCCACCTGATTTTACTAAAGGTGCAAAATTTGCTCCAAAATTTAAAAGCGTAATTCCATCTAATTTTCCTCCACTGGCAATAAAAGTTAAGAAGAAAACCATTATACACATGGCAATTAATAATGTGGTAATAACAATTTTTTTTGGTTTAAATGTTCTTTCATACATTTTATTTTCTTTTTCAGTTTTTTCATTAATATCTTTGGTTACATTTAAAATTAAATCCATTCCAGAGGTATCGTCTAATAATTTTTCTGTAATATCTGGAAAATTATCACATTTTAATTTCTTTTTCGCGTCTTTAATATTTTTTACTATCACAGAATTAATATTTTTCTCTTCTACCACAGTAACGGTATCATTTACATCTAATAAAATATTTAGTGTATTCATAGAAAATGAAACCGTTTTTCTTTTTATTTGACGCATCACATTTCTGATTTTAAAAATATCAAATTTATATTGTTCTTCATTATGAATATAATTAGCATTAATACGAATGATTTTATATGGCCCATCTTGATTTTCTAGCCATATTTCATCTTTTACTCCATTTACGACAATGGGAGTATAATTTTGCTCTGTAATAAAATAATGAGCTAATCTCATAATCATATCATCTTTTTTGTTCATGACAACTGTACTCATAGATTTCCTCCTATGTGTATTAATATTTTAATACATTTCATAAAATTAGTAAAGAGGAGGTCTTTTATGATCTACATATTCTACACTCTTTGTTTTCTTTTCTTTTTCATTTCTTTGTATTTTTTATTTCAAGCAAATACAAATCATGAAGAATATTGGTATTTAATCTTGTCTAATCTTATTTTTCATGTTGGATATCTTTTATTTTATTATATTTTTTCAAATTGTTATTTTGCTTTTTTTTCTATCTTTTTTTGTTTTTTCTTTACTTTTTTTCTTATGAGGCATATAAAAAAAGAAATTCCTAAAAAATTATTTCTAGGCATTCCTTATTTTATTTATCAATTCTATTTGGTTTTTTCCTTATTCTTTCAACTCATTCAAAGTATTTAAAAATTCAGTTATTTCCTTTGGAATTTCCGAAGTAAAACACATTTTTTCTTTCGTTATGGGATGAACAAAATGAATTTTATCCGCATGTAAAAATTGTCCAAATTTCGTACAATTTTTATTAGTGTATACTGGATCATTATAAATTGGATACCCTATATATTTCATGTGAACACGTATTTGATGTGTTCTTCCTGTTTCTAATTTTAATCTTACTAGCGTATAGCCTTCATATCGTTTTAAGACAGTTAAATGCGTTATTGCTTGTTTTGAATTTTTTGCAGTTACTGTCATTCTTTTACGATTTTGTTCATCTCTTCCAATCGGGCAATCGATAATGGCATTTTTATTTTTAAATTCTCCAGTTAGTAATGCAATATATTCTCTAGAAACTTGTTTATCTTTAAATTCTTCTACTAGTATTTGATGGGCTGTATTATTTTTGGCAATTAATAATAATCCACTTGTATCTTTATCAATTCGATGAACAATTCCTGGTCTTTGTTCTCCATTTTCGTCACTTAAATTTTTGGTATAAAATAAAAGTCCATTGGCTAGTGTTCCACTATGATTTCCACTACCTGGATGTACAACGAGTCCACTAGGCTTGTCAATTACCATAATATCATCATCTTCATAAACAATATTTAAATTCATTTTTTCTGGTATCATTTCAGTAGTAAAATGATATTCTTTTATCCATTTTATGACATCATCTATTTTTACTTTCGTACTTCTTTTGGCTAAATTATCATTTATCATAATACAGTTTTGTTCTATCATTTTTTCAATTTGACTTCTTGAATAATTTGTTACTTCAGCTAAGTACTTATCTATTCGCATGTCATTTTTCGTTACTATTATGTTTTCCACGATGATCTTCTCCTTTCCAAACAGCATAGAAAAGAAGGATTACTCCTATTACAATTCCAATGTCTGCAATATTAAAAATGGGATAATCATATTGAAAGATTTGAAAATCAAAAAAATCTCTTACATATCCAAATAACCAGCGATCCATTAAATTTCCTACCAAACCTCCAACAATGAGACCAAAAGCAATATTATTTCGTTTATTTTCTTGAAACAAATACATAAATCGATAAATGATAATAAGAGCAAGAATACTAATTAAAATAATCAATGATATTTTATTATTTAGAATACTCCAAGCTGCTCCATAGTTATTAATATAATGTATGGAGAAAAAATTCTTTATAATAATCCACTCTTCATTCAATCGTAAATAGGTTTCCACTGCTACTTTTGATATTTGATCGATCAATAAAGTACAAATCGCGACAATTAGAATTTTTCGATTCATTTTTTCCACCCTTTTCGTATTCCATTATATCACATTTTATAAATCAACTAAAATGACATCTTCTCCTATTTTGGTAATTTGCTTAAATGAAACTGTTGATTCTTCGCTACTTCCAAAAAATCGAAAAAATCTTTTTGGTTCCACTACAAAATATTCTATTGTTCCAACACTGTTAATTTCCACATCTACAATTCTTCCAAGTCTTCTGCCATCTTTAATACTAACTACATCTTTTCTTTGTAAATCCGCTAAACGCATGTTACCACCCATTAAATTATATGTAAAAAAAATAGGAGCAAGACAAAGTTTTCCTATTTTATTAATCTTCTTACATGATTCATTGCACTTTTTTCTAATCTTGATACTTGAGCTTGACTAATTCCTAAACTCTGCGCAATTTCCATTTGTGTTTTTCCAACAATAAATCGCTCCATTAAAATATTTCTTTCTCGATCTTTTAATTTATGAATTGCTTTGTTCATTGATATTAACATATCTTTGTCTTTGTTTTTTTCTTTTTTATCTGCCAATTGATCTAACAAGTAAATGGTATCTCCCCCATCATTATAAATGGGTTCAAAAATACTCATTGGTTCTCTTAAAGAATCTAACGCATAACTAATTTGATATTCTTCAATTTGCAGTTCAGAAGCGATTTCAGCATAAGTTGGTTCTTTTCCATTTTTTAAAAGATATTCTTCTTTGTATTTTAATATTTGGTAAGCAATATCTTTTACACTTCTACTTACTCTTACACTAGTATTATCTCTTATGTATCGTTTAATTTCGCCAAGAATTAATGGACAAGCATAAGTACTTAATTTTAAATTGTAGGATAAATCAAAATTATCAATTGCTTTAATCAGTCCTATGACACCAACTTGAAATAAATCATCTAAATTGTGTTTCGAATTATTAAATTTCTTTAAAACACTTAACACTAATTTTAAATTCCCATTAATTAAATCTTCTTTAGCTTGTAAATCTCCACTCTGATATTTTTTAAATAATTCTATCATTTCTTCATTTTTTAATACTTTAATATGATTGGTATTAATTCCAGTTATTTCTACTTTATATTTTGACATAAACTACCCCTTTCACTCTTTTATTGAGTAAAAAGGCAGTATTTTATTCAAAAAATATCCAAAAAAGAAAAAAATATAGATTTTTCATTCTATATTTTCATTAAATTTTTTAAGTTCTTAATTACTTTTTTCTCGATTCGGGAGATATAGGATTGACTGATTCCTAACATTTCTGCGACTTCTTTTTGAGTATATTCTTCTGTATTATTTAATCCATAACGTAACACCATAATTTGTTTATCTCGTTCTTTTAATTTATTAATTTCTTTCGATAATAAAGATCTTTCCATTCCTTTTTCGAATTCTTTACTTACTAAATCATCTTCGGTTCCTAAAATATCTTCTAAGTGTAATTCATTCCCTTCTGCATCATAATTTAATGCATCTTCAAAAGAAATTTCTCCTCTTCTTTTTTTATTTTTTCTTAAAAACATTAAAATTTCATTTGCAATACAACGAGAAGCATAAGTCGCTAATTTGATATTTTTATCTATTTTATAAGTATTAATTCCTTTAATTAACCCAATGGAACCGATACTTACTAAGTCTTCGACATCGTATCCTGTATTTTCATATTTCTTTGCTAAAAATACAACCAATCGTAAGTTGTGTTCGATAAGTGTATTTTTCGCCTCTTCATCTCCTTGGCTTACTTTAATTAAGCATTCTAATTCTTTTTCTTTACTTAAAGGTGGTGGTAATTTATCTGTACTTCCTACAAAGAAACACTCACTGTACTTTTGTCTTAACCACTCTAATATTTTTCTTAACATGGTAAATCCTCCAAACATTTTGAATTTAAGATACAACTAATTCCATCAATATGGAATTTTTCTTCACTAATACCAATTAAATAATTTTTAGAACTTACTCCAGCTATTTCAACACTTTTTGGAGCAATACATTTTAAAAGTCCTTTATGATTTAAAGAATGATATGGTACATAAATTGGACTTCTGATTTTCACTTCTTTTAATGATTCTTTCTCTACCAAAATAATTGCTTTATTGGTTATGGGATCAATTAGTTTGTTTCCAGTGTCTAAAAATGCGTTTAACTCTATTTTTTCTTCGTTTTTAAAAGTTACGATTAACTTATAGTAATGCGCATATTGACTTTTTAATTTCTTTGTACTTCTTACATATATATATAAAATGATTGGTGAAATTATGATTAAAAAAATAAAATTAATGGATAATCCTTTGTGAAAAAAAACAATTCCTTCTTGCTTATAACTGAATTCTAAATTTAAATAATATAAAAAGCCTCCTAAAATGGTTCCTATCATATAAAAATAAATCATATTTTGAATAGTATATTTTGTTGAATGAAATCCAAAAGTAATGATACATAGAAAAAAACTTATTACGATTTTAAAGAAAAATAAAAGAAAAGATGAAATTGGTAAAAATAAGAATAATAAAGTAAGACTGCCAAAAAAAGCTCCTAAGATCATTTTTTTGATGGATGTATTTCGTTTTAAAGTTAAATTTACTGTGAATAATATAAGAAAGTCCATTGCAAAATTTAAAAGTGCTACCAAATCAACATAGATTGTCATATCATCACCATATTCATTATAAAAAAAACGACATGGATAATCTGTCGTTTTAATGAAACATGATAAATTTTTTTAACAAAATAAAATTTTAATAAAGGATATCCTTTCATATCTTAATAAGTATAAATATCTACAATCGCATCTGAAATATACCATCTTGGACCATTTGAATTGCTATTAAGTCGAATGCCATTTACAACAACTGTATTCGAATTTGCTTTAAAAATTAAGAAAACTAAGCCTGCATAATTAATATTTCCTTGTCCTAAGGTGAATTTTTGTATTAAAGTTCCACCATTTAGTGAAATATTCGCTGCTGCATAATCTCCCCCAGTCCATCCAGAATCGGTTCTTTCGCTTTGAAGTCGTAATACTACTATATAATAATGACCATTCGTTACAGATAAGTTCTTGAGGCTTGGGCTGTGGAATTGTAAACGGAACCGAAATTAGAAATAGGCCAACCATTAATACTAAGATTGGAAGCAGTTTTTATATTTTTTATATTTAAAGCCATTTTTTCAAGGGTATCTTCATAATTTGTATTAACTCCTTTTTGAGTAATTGCATTTGCGATGGCTTTTTTTCCATTTTCAATATTTTCAGCTATAGATATTCAAAGTCATTGTTTTCTTTAAAATTTATATTGCATTTTGTTCGAGTATTTGTAAAATTCAATATTTCTGGATTCCAATTTTCATAATTCCAAATGCCAATCGCATCATTATTGCAATCTATTTCTACTTCATATTTTTGTTCTGAATTCTTTTCTGGTACTTGCTGAATCACTGTTTTATTTTGATTCATATCTTCTTTTGTTATGGCAAGCATTAAATCATAGTTTTGATTTGGAATACTTCCTTTTATCACATCAAATGTTTGATTTTCTTCAAAAAAGGCAAAACTTTGATAGAAAGCTAAAATAGTTAAGAACAATACTAAAACAATACTTACAATAATCATTACTTTCTTTTTTTTCTTTTCTGTTTTAAATTTCTCTAATTTCATGTACGCCTCTTTGTTATTAGAAAGAAAATAAATAAATTTTTTGTCTCTTGACTATAATCAAGTATACCATATATTAAGATTATAAATAATCTTTTCTTTCTATTTCTGGATATTATAATGTTATAAAAAAGAATATCTTTACATCTATTTATCGATAAATATATAAAAAAAGAGATAACTCTTATATTTTGTCATCTCTTAATATTTTTTGAATACTTTTTATAAGGCTAATATAATACGAAAACCAGTGTTTACACCTACACAACCAGCACTAAAAACGAACGCAAACATTCCAGCACCATAACCACTAGGAAACATATTACCGCGATTAAACCAAGGCCAATCAGTAGAGACAAACCAGGATTCATTATAGTTCCATGAACTAATCTGTCTTGTTTGAGTTCCATAAGTGGCACTTCCAAATGGGCCCATTTCTCCAGTCGCATCTCCTAAAATGCGACGATTATAATGTTTGTCATTGGTGTCATTAGCATACG
>CAOKKL010000022.1 GCA_948469065.1 uncultured Mycoplasmatota bacterium
AATAATTGTATTAAAGAAATCAAATTAAAAAAAAGATCATATGGCCTTGATCTTTTTTTTATTATAAAATTTCTTCAGGACAAACTGGTTCTTCCCAAACAAATCCAGCACAAGCAGAAGTACTTGTATTAGCTAAATTCGTAGCAGTAGAAGAAAGAATATTTGCTAAAATGTTCATTTATTTCCCTCCTTTTTTTCTTTTTTGTTTAAATCTATATTAATAATTTAAACCGTGGTTTTTACAATATATTTTGTAATTTGCAAAAGGTGTTTTTGTAATTTTATATGTAATAGGATTAATACAAAGTGATTGAATAAATAAACTATAAATAATGGTATTATTTATCATTTGATTCTGGAAAATAAAAATAAACATAAGATATATGATACAAATCATACACGCTTTTATTTTTTGTATTTTTCTTTTCTCTTTATGAATCAAAGGCCGATTTGGTGTATCTGCGGGAGCCCACAAGATAAATGAAATAAAGCTAAATAACCATACTAAATAAATAATATAATTGGAAAAATTAGCATAAAAGATAAAATAACTTCCAAAAATATAAATACTTAAGGTTAAAATCCAACAAGTTATTGAACTTTTAGAATGAAGTCCATAAGCATATCTTCTTGCAAAAGCATAAAAGATAATTAACAAAAGATAGCTTTTCCAAATTCCTAATATCAGAGTAATAATTGCCATGACAAATACTTTAGTTAAAACATTATAAAGTCCTTCTAAGCCATACTTTATTTTTTTTGTCTGCAATTCATCACAAGCTTGATGCTTAGAAATAAATTGATAACTTTTTTCAATAAACTTTTTTTTCATTGTTACAACCTTTCCTTAGCCCACAAGCATTATAAAAGATTATTCTCAATTTTTTTTGAAATATGTCTTAAGAGTTAAAATATTAAAATGAAATGACTTTTTTGGCAGAAAAATATATCAAAAGCATAATTTCAGACACATTTTTGCATATTTGGAACAAAGTTTAAAAATTTTAAAAAAATTTAATGTATCATAAAACGGATCATGAGTTTGTGTGTAAGAAAAAAATGTCGATTTCTTTTTATTGTAAAAGAGAAAAAATTCATGATAAAGTGATACCAGCAGTAAATAAGAGTAAGAAGGAGAGGTGTAAATGTTGCGCGGTAAAGTCAAGTGGTTTAATAATGTTAAGGGCTATGGATTTATCGAATACGATAATTTAGAAGATATCTTTGTACATTATTCAGCTATTACAAAAGAAGGGTATAAAACGTTAAAAGAAGGCGAATTAGTTGATTTTAAATTAATTGAAACATTCAAAGGATTACAAGCCGTAGACGTTACAGAAGTTGAAATGGCTACTGTCGAATAACAGTAGTTTTTTTATGATATCTTTGTTATTATAATAATAAGGAAGGTGATAAAATGATATTAAATATCAGAGGAGAAAAAATAAAGATTACAGAATCTATAGAAAGTGCTGTAAAAGAAAAATTAAAAAAGCTAGATCCTTATTTTGAATCTCCAGAAGAAATCACAGCATATGTAAAAGTTTGTGTGAACGGACTAAATCAAACAATAGAAGTAACGATACCTACAAAACGTTTTACTTTAAGAGCAGAAGAAACAAATGAAGATTTATATTCAGCCATTAATTTAAATGTAGACAAATTAGAAAGACAGATAAGAAAGAATAAAACAAGATTAAATCGAAAACTAAAAACAGAAAAATCAGAAATAAATATGGATTTTGATGTATCTGAAAGTGAAATCGAAGAGATAAAAATTGTAAAAAGAAAAGAATTAGAAATGAAACCAATGGATGAAGAAGAAGCGATATTACAAATGGAGCTTTTAGGACATGATTTCTTTGTATTTAAAAACGAAGAAGAAAGTTGCATTTCAGTTATTTATAAAAGAAAAGGCAACACCTATGGTATCATTAACACAAAATAGAGCAAATTGCTCTTTTTTTTTTAGCAAATTAAAGGAATAATAACCTCTTTCTAAAATAATATGATAAAATACCATTGATAGGAGGCAAGAACTATGGGATTTTTTAGAAAATTGATAGATTCAGAATATAAAGAACTAAAACGCTTTGAAGGGTTAGCAAACGAAATTGTTAACTTAGAAGAACAAATGAAATCATTGTCAGATGATGAATTAAAAAATAAAACAGTGGAATTTAAGGAAAAATTAAAAAATGGCTCCACTTTAGATGACATTCTTGTAGAAGCTTATGCTGTAGTAAGAGAAGCAGATCGAAGAGTGGTTGGAGAAACACCTTATTATGTACAAATTTTAGGTGGTTTAGCAATACATTTTGGCAATATCGCTGAAATGAAAACTGGAGAAGGAAAAACTTTGACAGAAACTATGCCTGCTTATTTAAATGCACTAACTGAAGAAGGCGTACACATTGTAACGGTAAATGAATTCTTAGCTAAACGTGATTCCGAATGGATGGGAAATGTTTTTCGATTTTTAGGTTTAACCGTTGGATTAAATTTAAGAGAAATGAATTCAAAAGAAAAACAAGAAGCTTATAATTGTGATATTTTATATTCTACTAATAGTGAAATAGGATTTGATTATTTAAGAGATAATATGGTAGTACAAGCAAATGAACGTGTACAAAGAACATTAAATTTTTGTATTGTGGATGAAGTAGACTCAATTTTAATTGATGAAGCTCGTACTCCATTAATTATATCTGGAGGAAAATCGAATACAAAAGATTTATATATGGATGCTGATAAAGCGGTAAAAGGATTTCAAGAAAATGAAGAATATGATTATGATGCAAAAACAAAAAGTGTTTCTTTAACCGAAAAAGGTGTTGAAAAAATTGAAAAGCACTTTCATTTGAAAAATCTTTATGATTTAGATAATTCGGCTTTAGTACACCATATTAATCAAGCACTAAAAGCAAATTATGCTTTTAAAAAAGATGTAGATTATGTTGTAGATAATAATCAAGTTATAATCGTCGATCAATTTACTGGACGTTTAATGCAAGGAAGACAATTTAGTGAAGGATTACATCAAGCAATCGAAGCAAAAGAAAACGTAAAAATTAATGAAGAAACAAGAACAATGGCTACGATTACTTTCCAAAATTTATTCCGCATGTATAAAAAATTATCAGGTATGACTGGTACCGCCAAAACAGAAGAAGAAGAATTTAGAAATATATATAATATGTATGTTATTCAAATTCCTACCAATAAACCTGTTGTTCGAGATGATTTACCAGATTTACTTTATTCCAATATGAAAGGAAAATATGAAGCTATTGTAAAAACAATTCAAGAAATTCATAAAACTGGCCAACCAATATTAGTTGGTACTATATCAGTAGAAGCGAATGAATATTTAGGTAGACTTTTAAATAAAGCTGGTTTAAAACATGAAATATTAAATGCTAAAAATCATGCTCGTGAAGCAGAAATAATTGCGAAAGCTGGAGAAAAAGATGCAATAACCATTGCAACCAATATGGCAGGACGTGGAACCGATATTAAACTGGGTGAAGGAGTAAAAGAACTAGGAGGATTGTGTGTCTTAGGTACTGAGCGTCATGAGTCTCGTCGTATCGATAACCAATTACGAGGAAGAGCAGGTCGTCAAGGAGACCCAGGAATGAGTCAATTCTTTGTATCATTTGAAGATGAGTTAATGCGCCGTTTTGGAACGGACAAAGTAAAAAGAATGGTTGAAGCATTAGGAATGGTTGGAGATCAAGCAATTCGTTCTAAATCATTATCAAGAAGTATCGAATCTGCTCAGAAAAAAGTAGAAGGTAATAACTTTGATATGAGAAAAAGTTTATTAGATTACGATAATGTAGTCAATGAACAAAGAATGATTATTTATGATAAAAGGAATGATATCTTAGAAAAAGAGAGTGTACATGAAAGCGTAATTGAAACATTCAAAAATACATTAACAGATTTAGTAGAAAATCATATTGCTCCAGAAGGATATTTAACAGAGAATGATAAAACTGAAATAATTGAATATGTAAATGCAAATTTTATAAAAGGATCGCCGCTTGAAATTTCACACATTAAAGAAAAAAATGAAGAAGAAATAATCAATTATTTAACAGAACAAGTAAATAATGATTATGAAGAAAAAATTAAAGATGCTCCAAATTTTGAAGAATTTGAAAAAGCCATTATGCTTCGAGTAATTGATTCGTTATGGGTAGAACATTTAAATGAAATGGAACATTTAAAAGATGGAATTATGCTTCGTGGATATGGTCAAATAAATCCTTTACAAGCTTATACTATGGATGGATTTGATTTATTTGAAAAACTATTGAATAAAATTGATAATAATATAGCGGTATTTTTATTAAAAGCAGAAATAGAACAGAATTTAGAGAGAAAACAAGTTATCAATGGAAATGCTAATGATGGAAAAGAAAAAGTAGGGCATACCATAAAAAATGATAAAAAAATTGGTCGCAATGAATTATGCAGTTGCGGATCTGGCAAAAAATACAAACAATGTTGTGGAAAATAGCTGATTTTATAAGGATTTAAAAGAATTTAGAAATGTAAAAAATAGTAAAACTTATAAAAAAATAGGAGTAACGTTCTTATAAAGCAAATCCTTAATTATAAAAAAGGCTAACAATCCTTTAAAATAAATGAAAATTTAAGGGGAATAAATTTAGATAGCATTCGTGCTATCTTTTTTCTTGCCTACTAAAAAAATTTTATTAGGAGAAAAAAGAAATTATATAGTAAGTCTAATTTTAAAACGAAAAAAAGCAGATATTAAAGTTCTCAATCATGAAAAGATAGAGGTAACAGATAAACTACGGAAAAAATATTTAAAAAGCAAGTAAATTGTTTAAACAACTGCTTTGTCAAAAAATTATTAAATATGAATGAAAATTAGTCTTAAACTGTTGAATAAAACTACCGATAACGGTATAATATTATATAGAGGTGAAGCATTATGGAATTTATGACTACTAAAGAAGCTGTAAAAAAATGGAATATAAGTCAAAGAAGAATTAGACAATTATTACAAAATGGACGGATTGAAGGTGCCGTTAAGAATGGTAATAGCTGGAATATTCCCATTGATGCAATAAAGCCTGTAGATAAAAGAGCGATTAAATCTGGTAGCCCAAATTTTATTATTGATTTAGAAGATAATTATTTTAATGAAGTTGATGAATTGAAGAAAAAATTAGATAGTAAAAGACCAATATCAAAAGAAACTTTAAAGTCATTAGAAGAATCCATTAATCTTGAATGGACATATAACAGCAATGGTATAGAAGGGAATACTTTGACACTTAGAGAAACACAAGTAGTATTAGAAGGAATTACAGTTGGTGGAAAATCAATAAAGGAACATTTAGAAGCTATAAATCATGAAAAAGCTATTTTATATTTAAACGATCTAGTAAAAGAAAAAAATCCAATTACTGAGTGGAATATCAAAAGCGTACATCAATTAATTTTAAAAGATATTGATAATGAAAATTCAGGAAGATATAGAAGAGAAAATGTTGCTATAAAAGGTGCAACTCCTATTCCTCCAGACTATTTAAAAGTTCCAGAATTAATGGAAAAATTGGTTTTAAGTTATGAAAATTGGAATGTTTATCATCCAATTATTCAGGCGGCTTTATTGCATGGGGAATTAGTTAAAATTCATCCGTTTGTAGATGGAAATGGTAGAACTTCCAGATTACTTATGAATTTGGATTTAATGAATCACGGTTTTAATCCAATTATAATAAAAAAAGAAAATAGATTAGAATATTATGAGGTATTAGATAAGGCACATACTACTGGAAATTATACAAATTTTGTTAAATTAATAACTAGATTGGAAATAGAAATATTAAAAAAATATTTAAGATTGATAAAATAAACACATAGACAAATATTAAATTGTTAGATTACAACAAAAAAGTCAATTTCAAATTCATTATAAATTGAAGAGTAGGAGGAAATAATTTGAAAACTTTAATTATTTATGCTAGTAAAACAGGAACAACAGAAAAATGTGCTAAAGAAATAAATAAAAAGTTAAAAGATTCTAAAATCGTAAATATATTAAATCAAAATGAAGATATCAACCATTATGATTTAATTGTAATTGGTACACCGATTAGAATGGGAATGATAGACAAAAAAATAAGAAAGTTTTTGATTCGTAATATTGAATTATTAAAATCCAAAAAGCATGCATTCTTTATTTGTTGTGGTTTTAATGAAAATTGGAAAAATTATTATGTACAAAATATTCCTAAAGATTTATTAGATACTGCCATCATTTATGATACTTTTGGAGGAATTATAGATATACAAAAACAAAAAGGATTTGATAAAATCATTACAAAGATAGTAAGCAAAAAGATAGATAAAAATAAAGAAATAAAAATATTAAGTGATAATTTTGATAAATTTATAAAAGTATTAAATTATTAATAAATTTTAATCAAAAGTGAGATGAAGAATTATGAATCTAAAGAAAATAGAAAAATTCATTAAAAAACAAAGAGTATGTTTTATAAGTTCTATTGATGATGAAAATTGTCCTAACATAAAAGCCATGCTAAAACCTAGAAAAAGAAAAGGACTAAAAGAATTTTATTTTTCTACCAATACTTCATCGATGAGAGTAAATCAATATAAAAAAAATTCGAATGCAAGTATATATTATTATCACAAAGGTCTAATAAAGTATGTTGGAGTTATGTTAAAAGGGAAAATGGAAGTCTTAACAGACCAAGAAACTAAAAATATGATTTGGGAAAAAGGAGATATTATATTTTATAAAAAAGGAGTAACTGACACAGATTATTGTGTTTTAAAATTTACTGCTACAAGTGGTAGATATTATTGTGATTTGAAAACAGAAAGTTTTGATATTAAATAATTATAAAATTTCAATTTGAAAGCAAGATGGGATAACTGATTAAATTATAGTTTAAATGCTTAAACTCTATATTGATATAATAAAAAATTTTATATAATTGTTGAAAAAATTATTTTAAAATGTTAAAAGAAAAGTGTAACTAACTTAAAAAAACAAAAATTACAGTGAACATTGTATTTTTTTATGTTTGTAATTAATTTTTTAGCAAATGTTAACAATTATAGTATATAAAATAAGAAAGAAAATTTATATTCAGAGTCATTGCATTGTTATAATAAATTAATAATAAATGAAAAATAGAGATGTTAAAAAACATTTAAAATAAATTTAGAGGAAATTACATAATATTAAAAGAATAATGAAAAGATGAAAACGAAAAAGCAAGATATTTGAATAGATATAAAAAATTATAACAAAAAAATATGTAAAGTTAATGAAAATATTTTACATAAAAAATGTTTAAAAGAAAAAAGAATGATATAATTCAAAATAGATAGAAATAAAATTTAAAAATAAATAATTTTTTATTCATTATAAAAATATACAAAATTAGTCTGAATTGTTATTTTAGTATTGAAAAAAAAATTTTTTTTGCTATAATAACGGTTAATTTAGTGAAAAGAGGGATTTGGCGTGAAAAAGTACATAGCAAAAAATAATTATAAAGTATATTTTATTGGAATTTTATGTTTACTAATTTTAACAATTACCTTACCAAGATATTATATAAATATGATGCAAGAAGTAAATGAAGTTTCAAATATTTTAAATTTAAATAATAATGAGGTAAATTCTGATTTTGTTTATTTATCAGATATTGATTATATAGAAAGCCAATCAAAAAGTGGCTGGGGAAGTTTATTAAAAGATAAGACTAGTAATAATACGAAAATATCTGTAAAAGTAGAAGGCGCTGTATATAGTTATGATAAAGGGATGTGGGCTCATGCAAGTTCAGTATTAGTATATGATATTAGCGATTATGATTACGATTATTTTACAGGACTTTTAGGATTAAATACTACTTCTACAGCAGGAAATGGTGTTACTTTTAGAATTTATACTTCGATGGATGGTGAAACTTGGGATCTTCAAAAAGAATTTGCTAAATTACCAAAAGAAAATGCTGAAATGGTTAAAATAGATATTAAAGATAAAAACTTTTTGAAATTAGAAGCTTATGACAATAAAGGAAATGGACAAGACCATTCTGTATATGCTGATGCAAAATTAATTAAAGCAGAATATGGTGCTTCTTTAGATCAAATTGATTTAGAAAAATATGATGAAAAAATTAAGTCGTTTGGAGAAATTGATTTTAATAATAAAGAACAAGAATTAACAATATTACAAAGAAATTTGATAAAAAATGTAGGTACATATGCAATTAAGAAGTTTATAGGAGAAGGACAAGAAAATAAAGAAACTTTTGAATGGTTATTTAATGATTTAGAAAATTTAAGATTATATACCATGGGTGGAAAACCGACTGGAAGTTATTATAATTCTTTTGAGGTATTAAAAAAATTATTAAAAGCTCATAAAAGTGATTTTGAAATTCAAGAATTAACTAAATATGGTAATAAATATGGTGACTTATATAAAAGAATGGCCATAACTTTATCTTTAACTCACTCAGCACAAGTTGCTTTATGGATGCAACCAAGTGCAGCAGAAAATCAATCGGATGCTGTAAAAAGATACGAAATTTATAAAGATTTACATAAAAATGGAAAACTAAAAGTAACCGATACTATAGATATTACCAAATGGTTTGAAAATTATAACATTGAAGAAATGCGATTTGTTATGAATAATTTAATTGATGATGAATCCATTGTATGGTTGAATGAATATGTACAAAATAAAATAGACCAAAATCCAAATAGCGCATGGGGATTATTAACACCACATTCTTATATCGCTTATGTATGGCCAAATTATTCAAATCCAGTTTATTATGATGAAGAAAATTATGACTATTTTAATGATTTATTTTCAGTAAAAGAAAAAAAATTATATGATTATGGAATCACTCGTGGAACCATGGATAAAAAAGTATACAAAGTGTGGATGAATTTTCGAAATAAATTTGGAACTGGAGCCGTTTGTGGTGGTATCTCAAAATCTGGATCGAATATTCGGGCAACTCACGGAATTCCTGCCGCAGTAATTGGTCAACCAGGACATGCTGCAATTATATATTATACACAAGATGATTTAGGCAGAGGATATTGGAATTTAGATAACGATGTAAGTGGATGGACACTTTCTGAAAAAGGCGAAAGAATGTTACTTGGATGGGGAAATGAAACTTATCAAAGAGGATATTCTGTAGTTTACATGGCTTTAGCACAAGAAGTATTAAATAATTTTGAAATTTTTGAAGAAAGTCAAAAGAAAGTAATCTTAGCTGATGTTTATCAAAATGATTTAGAAAAAAGAGAAAGAATTTATCGTGAAGCATTAGAAATACAACCACTTAATATTAATGCTTGGTATGGTTTAATAACCACTTACAATGCGAATGAAAATAAATCAGAAGATGACTATTATGAATTAGCAAAAGAACTTGCAGAAGAAATGAAATATTTTCCACTACCAATGTATCATTTAACAAATTTAATTAAACCGAAATTAACATCAATTGAAAATAGTTACAAATTCACTTTATTGCAAACAAGAATTTTAACAGAGGGATCAAAAGTTCCAAATAACACAGAAGATAATTATTATGTTTATCAACCATCCTTAACAAGATTAGAAGCAAATTACTTATTAGGAAAAATAGATAAAACGATTGCAACTTTCTCATTTGATGGAGATGAAGCTGGAAAAATAGTTTTATCAAGTAGATTTGATAATAATGGAGTAAGATGGGATTATAGTTTAGATGGTGGCAATAATTGGAAAGAAGTATCATTTACAGCAGAAGAAGAACATAAATTACAATTAAGTGAAGAAGAAATAGCAAGTATTACAGCTGAAAATGATATAAAAGTTCACATTGTTGGAGTCAATTATAGTGAAGAAAATATTTATAATATTGATATCACAAAAGCAGCAACACCTACTCACTTATTCGGAAACGATTTAGAAAATCGTGTCATTGGAATCAATACAACTTATGAATGGAGAAAAAATGAAAATGACTCATGGACTTCTTATGCGATATCTTCTCCAGATAATAGTGGAAATGCTAGCTTACAAGTAAGAATAGGAGCAACAGGAACTAATTTACCAAGTGATGTATTAAGCTATACATTTACACCAGATAATCAACCAGATACAAGAAAATATGTATCCATTTCTCATTTAAGTATTGAAGCGTTTTCATCAGAAGCAGCAGCACAAAAAAGATATGCAACCAATGCAATTGATGGAAATTATAATACCAATTGGCATAGTGCATGGAATGGTTCAGATACAAATAGATTTATTACTATTAAATTAGATAAACCAAGATATGTTTCAGCAGTAGAATATGTTCCAGGTGGCGGTGGAAATGGAAAAATATTAGATGGAACCGTTTATGGAAGTATGGATGGTGAAACTTGGGAAGTATTATATACTGCGAAAAATTTAAGCTATACAAATCAAGCAAATACCAATGAACAAGCAATTGAAAATACAAAAAGTTTTGAAATAGAACATCCAAAAGAAGTACAATATATTAAAATTGTAGCGGATCGAGCAAGTAATGGAAATTGGTTTATGGCAAGAGCATTTAACATTTTTCAAGATTTAACAATTAATCCACATCCTACAGCAGGAGTTGGATATGATAAAACAGAAATTACGAATCAAGATGTTATTGCAAGATTAATTAATCCTAGTACCAATATAACGATTACAAATAATGGTGGTAGTGATACTTATATCTTTAAAGAAAATGGCGAATTTACTTTTGAATTTGTAGATGATTATGGACATACAGGAAGTTCAAAAGCAGTTGTAAATTGGATTGATAAAGAAGCCCCAACAGCAACGATCGAATATAGTACAACTAATAAAATAAATAGAGATGTTATTGCAAGATTAATACCTAATGAAGCAGTGACAGTTTTAAATAATGGAACACTTGATTTATCAGACCCAAATAAAGACCCATTAAGTTATACTTTTGCCGAGAATGGTGAATTTACTTTTGAATTTAAGGATGCCGCAGGAAATATTGGAACTGCGACCGCGAAAGTAGATTGGATTGATAAAACCGTTCCAAATGCTACCGTAGAATATAGTACTATGGAACCAACCAATCAAGATGTAACAATAACAATAGAGTTTGATGAAGAAAATGTAAGAATCTTAAATAACAATGGATCGAATACCTATACGTTTACGGAAAATGGCGAATTTACCTTCGATTTTACAGATGAAGCTGGAAATATGGGAAGTACGACGGCAACGGTTGATTGGATTGATAAAGTTGCGCCGAATGCAACCGTAAATTATAATATTACTGAATTAACGAATCAAGACGTAACAGCCACCATTTCGTTTGATAAATCTAATGTTAAAATTTTAAATAATGATGGAAAAAATACCTATACATTTACAGAGAATGGTGAATTTACTTTTGAATTTAAGGATGCCGCAGGAAATACAGGATCTGCGATCGCGAAAGTAGATTGGATTGATAAGAAAGTTCCGAATGTAAGAATTGAATATAGTATAACTGAATTAACAAATCAAAATGTTGTAGCAACTTTGGTTTCTGATAAAAATATTGTAATACTAAATAATATTTCGAATACCTATACATTTACAGAAAATGGTGAATTTACCTTTTTGTATAAAGATGCTGCAGGAAATACAGGATCTGCGACTGCGAAAGTAGATTGGATTGATAAAACAGCTCCAATCGTAGAATTAATTTATAGTACGAAACAAACAACAAATAAAAATGTTACAGTAGAGTTAGTGGCAGATAAAGAAATTATTATTTTAAATAATAATGGTTCTCCGATCTATACATTTTTAGAAAATGGCGAGTTTACTTTTGAATATCAAGATTTAGCAGGAAATATTGGAACTATAACTGCTGTAGTTAGTTGGATCGATAAAGTTAAACCGAATGGAATTTTAAAATATGATAGAACAGAATTGACCAATCAGGATGTAACTGTTACGATAACTTTTGATAAAGAAAAAGTATTTATAACAAATAATAATGGATCAAATACGTATACATTTACGGAAAATGGTGAATTTACTTTCGAATTTAAAGATAATTTAGGAAATAAAAATTCAGCAACTGCTTCCGTAAATTGGATTGATAAAGAAAAACCAGTTGCAAAAATCAAATATAGTAACTTATCTACAACGAGAGAACCTGTTCTTGCAACCATTGAATGTGATGAAGAAATTATCATCTTAAATAATAATGGTTCAAATACCTATACATTTTTAGAAAACGGTGAATTTACCTTTGAATATCAAGATTTAGCTGGTAATAAGAATACAACTTTAGCGAAAGTAGATTGGATTAATAAAGATATTGCCAATGCTCATATTTCTTATGATAAAGAAAATATTACAAATCAAAATGTTACTGCTACATTAACGTTTGATAGAGAAAATGTAATCATTACAAACAATGATGGAAAAAATACTTATACGTTTACAGAAAATGGCGAATTTGTATTTGAGTATAGAGATGAAGCAGGAAATGTAGGACGTGCCATTGCACAAGTAGATTGGATCGACAAAGTAGCACCAACTGCTACCTTAAAATATTCCACGAATGAATTAACGAATCAAGATGTAATCGTAGAGTTAATTCCAAGTGAAAAAATTAAAGTTTTAAATAATAATGGTTCTACAAAATACACATTTAGTGAAAATGGCGAATTTACCTTTGAATATGAAGATTTAGCTGGTAATAAGAATACAACTTTAGCGAAAGTAGATTGGATTGATAAAGAAGTAACAAAAGCAACCATTACATATGACAAAACAAAATTAACAAACCAAGATGTAATTGCAACGATTTCATTTGATAAAGAAAATGTAATTATTACAAATAATGGTGGTAGTGATACCTATACGTTTACAGAAAATGGTGGATTTACTTTTGAATTTAAGGATGCCGCAGGAAATACTGGAACTGCGACCGCGAAAGTAGATTGGATTGATAAAATTGTTCCAACTGCAACATTTAATTACAGTACTATGGCCTTAACGAACCAAGATGTAATGGTAACGATTTCATTTGATAAAGAAAATGTAATCATTACAAACAATGGTGGTAGTGATGCTTATACATTTACAGAAAACGGAAAATTTACTTTTGAATTTATAGATGCCGCAGGAAATAAGGGAACCTCAACTGCAGAAGTTTGTTGGATTGATAAAGAAGCTCCAGCAGTTACTTTCAAATATAGCCATAATAATTTAACAAATCAAAATGTTGTAGCTGAAATTTTATCCGAAGAAGAAATTATTGTTAGAAATAATAATGGATCTACAAAATATACATTTAGTGAAAACGGCGAATTTACCTTTGAATATCAAGATAAATTAGGAAATATAGGGTTTGCCACGGCACAAGTAAATTGGATTGATAAAGTAAAACCAAATGGATCGCTATCTTATAATATTACAAGTGCAACAAATCAAAATGTAACCGTTACGATAACCTTTGATAAAGAAGAAGTAACAATTTTAAACAACAATCATTCCAATACCTATACATTTAAAGAAAATGGTGAATTTACTTTTGAATTCCAAGATAAAGCTGGAAATAAAAATACCAAGACTGCAATTGTAAATTGGATTAATAAAGAACTTCCGACTCCAACAATTAAATACAATATTAATAAAGTGACGAATCAAAATGTAACTGCAACCATTACATTTGATAAAACAAATGTTACAATATTAAACAATGGTGGTTCTAATACCTATACGTTTATGGAAAATGGTGAATTTACTTTTGAATATGTCGATCAAGTTGGAAATAAAGGAACTGCAATTGCTAAAGTAGATTGGATTGACAAAGTATTACCAGTTGGAACGATAACATTTGATGAAACAGAATTAACGAATCAAGATGTATTAGCAACGATTACATTTGATAAAAAGAATGTTACATTATTAAATAACAATGGTTCAAACAAATATAGCTTTAAAGAAAATGGCGAATTTACTTTTGAATTCATGGATACTGCAGGAAATAAGGGAACAGCAATTGCGAAAGTAGACTGGATTGACAAAGTATTACCAGTTGCAACAATAACATTTGATGAAACAGAATTAACCAATCAGGATGTAACTGCAACCATTACATTTGATAAAGAGAATGTTACAATATTAAATAATAAAGGTTCGAATGAATATATTTTTAAAGAAAATGGCGAATTTACTTTTGAATTTATGGATGTTGCTGGAAACAAGGGAACCATCGTAGTAAAAGTAGATTGGATTAAAAAAGAAAAACCAATGGCGACCATAAAATATGATAAAACAGAATTAACCAATCAAGATGTAACAGCAACGATTGAATTAAAAGAAGGAATTCATTTAATTAATAACAATGGTTCGAATAAGTATATCTTCAAAGAAAATGGCGAATTTACCTTTGAATTCATGGACGTCGCAGGAAATATTGGAACCATCGTAGCGAAAGTAGATTGGATCGATAAAATAGTACCTTCTGCTACTGTAATCTATGATAATAAAAATGTAACAGATAAAAATGTAACGGCAATGATAACTTTTGATAAAGCTAATGTTACAATATTAAATAACAATGGTTCGAATAAGTATATCTTTAAAGAAAATGGTGAATTTACTTTTGAATTTACAGATGCCGCAGGAAATAAGGGAACAGTAAAAGCTATGGTAAATTGGATTCAAAAGAAAAATACAAAACCAGTAATCGTTCCAGAGAAAAAACCAGAAAATCAAATTATAATTCAAGAAAAACCAACTTATAATTACAATAATCAACAAGAACAAACAAAATATACTGATTTAACAATACCAAATGTAAAAGCAAGCATTTTAACAAGTGATAATTTAAATAATTTATTCTTAAAAAGAGAAGATTTAGAATTACCAAAAACATTAAAAGAAAAATTTGGAAATGATTCAGAATATTTTGAATTATACATTGAAGACTTATTAGAAGAAGAAAAGAATATTTCTGCTGAAAATATCAAGTTAATTGTAAAAATAAATAGTGAAAAAGAATTTGCAGGTATATATAACATAAAACATGGCAATATCTATGAAAAATTAGATTATAAAGTATTAAAACCAGATCAAATTGAATTGAATATAAAATCTTTTGGAAAATTACTTGTTGATTATAAAGAACAACAACAAGATAAAATAATAGAACCAGAAGAAATTACGAAAAAAACAAACAACTTAATTTGGTATGTTGTAAGTGCAATCGTCTTTGTTTTAGGAATTATTTTAGCAATTCGTATTAGCAAAAAATAAAAAGCACAAGCTTTTATTTAAGAAGTATTCGATTAGAAAGTGAGATATTCATTTTGAGTATCTCATTTTTTTCATTAAAAATATTTAAAAGTTTTGTTATAATAACAATATGGAGGAACACTTATGAACAAATCGGAAATAAAAAATCTTTTAGAAAACTTATTAGGAACCATTCACGATATTGGGAGGTCACTTTGACTTAGAAGGAAAAAAAGCAAAAATAATAATTTTAGAAAATGAAATGAAACAAGAAAATTTTTGGGATAATGTAGAATTAGCGAATGAAAAAAATAAAGAATTAGTAAGCTTAAAAAAAATAGTAGAAAAAGTTGAAAAAACAAAAAATTCTCTTGCCGATAATTTAGAATTATTAAATATTTGTGAGGAAAACGAACTCATTCAAATTGAAGAAGAAGTTAACTTACAAAAAAAGTTAGTAGAACAACTGGAAATGAATACATTATTAAACGGAAAATTTGATGCCTTAAATTGTTATTTAGAAATACATCCAGGAGCAGGTGGTACCGAATCCTGTGACTGGGCTAGTATTTTGTTAAGAATGTATGAAAGATTTTGTGAAAAAAATAATTTTAGTTATGAGATAATTGATGAACAAAAAGGAGAAGAAGCAGGTATTAAAAGTGCTGTGCTTTTAATCAAAGGAGATTATGCGTATGGCTATTTTCATGTAGAAAAAGGAGTACATCGATTAGTAAGAATTTCTCCTTTCGATTCCAACAAACGAAGACATACTAGTTTTGCTTCGGTAAGTGTTACACCCGAATTTAACAATGATATTGATATTGAAATTAAAGAAAGTGATTTAAAAATAGATGTATATCACAGTAGTGGAGCGGGAGGACAATCTGTTAATACATCAAATTCTGCTGTACGAATAACCCATTTGCCTTCTAAAACAGTTGTAACTTGTCAAAATGAAAGAAGCCAATTAAAAAATAAAGACCAAGCAATGAAAATGTTAAAGAGTAAACTTTATCAAATGGAACAAGAAAAAAAAGAAAAAGAATTAAATCAAATAAAAGGAATAAATTTGAGTAATGAATGGGGAAGCCAAATTAGAAATTATGTTCTAGAGCCTTATAAACTGATAAAAGATTTAAGAAGTGAGTATGAATCTTATAATGTGGATAAAATATTAGATGGAGATATTTTAGAAATAATGGAATCAGTTTTAAAAACAAAGGTGGATTAAAATGCAAAAAATAAAAAAATATGGAAATGTAATTATAGGGTTAGTTTTAATCGCAGTTGCTTATAATTTATTTTTTTCTCCTTACAATTTGGATACAGGAGGAATTAGTGGGTTAGCTATAGTAATAAAAAATTTATTTTTTATAAAAGAAAGTATTTTTATATTCGTTATCAATATTATACTACTATTATTAAGTTATTTTGTACTTGGAAAAGAATTAACAAAAAATAGTTTATTCGGTTCGATACTACTACCAATTCTTATTCATTTTACCGAAAAAATAAACCAATATATTATAATTACCGATTTAGATCCATTACTCATTGCGTTACTAGGAGGAGTTTTAAGTGGTGTTGGCTATGGACTACTGTTTAAAAATAATTTTACTTCAGGTGGAACGGACATTCTAAACCAAATTGCTGAAAAAAAATTTAAAGTACCAATGGCCATTTCCATGATTTATATTGATGGACTTATTGTTTTACTAGGTGATTTTGTATTTGGAATAGAGTCTTTCATTTATTCAATTATAGCATTGTTATTGATTAGTAATATAAGTAATAAAACAATAACAGGAATCCATCAGAATAAAGTTTTTTATATTCAAACAGAAAAGTATAAAAAAATTATCGATTATCTGACACATGAATTACATTACGATGTAACAATATTTGACATGCAAGGTGGATTTTCTTTAAAAAAGAAAAAATTAATACTTTGTAGTGTAAAAACTTCTGATTATTATAAAGTAAAAACAGCGCTTAATTATATCGATAATCAAATCTTTATAACCATAACAGAAAATTATGAATTACTAAATGAAAATTTAATGGTGCCAAAAAAAGAAAAAATAAAAGCTTAAGTTTTTAAAACTTGAATTTTAAAAAAGAAAAATAAAATAGCAAAAGGTGATATCCTTGAAACAAGTAGTAAATGATTTAAAAAAAATATTGCATTCTAATGAAAATGTAGTAATCGCATGTTCTGGTGGACCAGATTCCATGTGCTTGGTCTCATTATTACTTCAAATTCAAAAAGAAAAAAAAATAAATATCATTTGTGCTCACATTAATCATAATAGAAGAGAAGAAAGTAAAGATGAATTTCAATTTGTAAAAAATTATTGTGAAAAAAATAATATTATATTTGAAGGAACAGAATTTAAAGAATATAAAAAAGAAAATTTTCATAAACAAGCTCATCAAAAACGTTTTGAATTTTATAAACAAGTGATAGAAAAATATCAAGCAAAATATTTTATGACAGCTCATCATGGTGATGATTTAATAGAAACCATTCTTATGAGAATGACGCGAGGAAGTTCCAGAAAAGGTTATATAGGCTTTTCAAAAATAGAAAAAAAGGAAACTTATACCATAATAAGGCCACTTATTATTAAAACAAAACAAGAAATTCAAAATTATAATGATAAGAATAAAATTCCATACGTGATTGATAAAAGCAACTTTTCTATAAAATATACCAGAAATCGATATCGAAAATATGTATTGCCTTTTTTAAAAAAAGAAAATCCAAGGGTACATAAAAAATTTTTACAATTTCAAGATAATATGTGTCGAATAAATGAATTTATTGTGAAATTTGTAAATACTGCATTGACGAAATGTCTGATGAATGATACGTTACTAATTACTGAGGTGATAAAACTAGATCCATTCTTAGAAAGAGAAGTAATAAAATCATATCTTGAACTCATTTATCAAAACGATATTGATTTAATTAATGAGATGCATTTAAATTTGATATTAGAAATGATTCATAATAAAAAAAGCAATGAAAGTAGAAATTTGCCATTAAAAAGAATAGCGATAAAAAGTTATGATACATTTCAAATAAAAAAAGCTAATAATATCGAATCTTATCAAATAGAATTAAAAGAAGAAGCAAAAATTTTAGGATTTCAAATTAAAAAAGTTGACAAATCTGAAGAAAAAAGTAATAATATATTGCGATTAAAAAAAGAAGAAATTGAGTTTCCATTATATCTACGAAGTCGAAAACATGCAGATAAAATAGAAGTAAAACATTTAAATGGACATCAAAAAGTAAAAGATATTTTTATTGATAAAAAAATACCACGAGAGCAAAGAGATGAATGGCCGATTTTAGTAGATTCTTCTGGAAATATTTTGTGGATTCCTGGAGTCAAAAAATCAAAATTTGATAAGGAAAAAGAAGAAAAGTATGATATAATATATAAATGTAGTTTTAGTAAGGAGAAAAAATTATGCCACGAAAAAATAATGTAAATACAATTAAAAATTTATTTCCCTATGTAGTATTAATTCTAGTAATATTTGTTGTATTATCTGTTTTAAATATGGGACGTATCATCAAACATGAACTTACAACTGGAGAATTAATGAATGCTATTTCATCGAAAACGGTTACAGAAATTGCCATTACACCAAGTAGTGATGAAAGTATTTATTATATTGAAGGAAAATTAAACAATTACAAAGAAAATGAAACATTTCAAGCCAAAGTAGTTGAAGCAGATATTTCAACGATTACAAAATATGCAGAATCCAATAATTTAAAATTATATGAAACCAATGCAGATCCAGGTACTTTTTCTTGGATGTATGTAATAATAAATGTTTTACCGTTGTTATTATTAGTTGTTTTTACCTATTTTCTATTTTCAAAAATGGCAAATAGTAACAAAGGAAGCATGGATTTTGGAAAAAGTCGTGCAAAGTTAAGTGAAGATGGTGGAACAGTAAAATTTACTGATGTTGCTGGTTTAAAAGAAGAAAAAGAAGAAGTAAAAGAATTAATAGATTTCTTAAAAAGTCCAAAAAAATTTCAAAAATTAGGTGCACGTATACCAAAAGGTGTTTTACTAGTAGGTCCTCCTGGAACAGGAAAAACATTATTAGCAAAAGCAGTTGCTGGAGAAGCAAATGTACCATTTTTCTATATTAGTGGTTCCGATTTTGTAGAGTTATTTGTTGGTGTAGGAGCAAGTCGTGTTAGAGAAATGTTTAAAGATGCAAAAAGAAATGCACCATGTTTAATATTCATTGACGAAATTGATGCAGTAGGTAGACAAAGAGGTTCTGGTATCGGTGGAGGACATGATGAAAGAGAACAAACTTTAAACCAACTATTAACTGAAATGGATGGTTTTGGAGCAAATGAAGGAATTATTATTATTGCAGCAACCAATCGACCAGATGTTTTAGATCCTGCTCTTTTAAGACCAGGAAGATTTGATCGCCAAGTAACGGTGAATTTACCAGATGCCAAAGAACGAGAAGAAATATTAAATGTACATGCAAGAAATAAAATATTTTCTAAAACCGTAAATTTAAAAAATATAAGTCTTAGAACTCCAGGATTTAGTGGAGCAGACTTAGAAAATTTATTGAATGAAGCTGCTTTATTGGCAGTAAGAAAAAATCAAGAATCTATTACAATGGATAATATCGATGAAGCAACCGATCGTGTCTTAATGGGACCAGCAAAAACTTCTCATAAAATAACGGAAAAAGAAAAGCGTTTAGTAAGTATTCATGAAGCAGGGCATGCCGTAATAGGAATTAAATTAGAGGATGCAAACGAAGTACATAAAATTACCATTATTCCAAGAGGAAGTGCAGGCGGTTATACGATGATGCTTCCAAAAGAAGAAAGAATGTCCATTATGTCTAAAAATGAATTGCTTGCTATGATTACAGGACTTCTTGGAGGTCGTGCAAGTGAAGAATTATTCTTAGGAGAAGTAACAACAGGTGCAAGTGATGACTTTAAAAGAGCGACGAATATTGCGCGTAGTATGGTAACAGAATATGGTATGAGTGATTTAGGACCAATGCAATATGAACAAAAAGAAGAAGGAATCTTCTTAGGAAGAGATTATAATAAATCTAAAAATTATTCGGATCAAGTTGCATTAGAAATCGATCAAGCTGCAAGAAAGATTATAGAAGAATGCTATAATAAAGCGAAAAATATCTTAAAGAAAAACAAAGATTTAATTATGTTATTAAGTGACGCTTTAATGGAAAGAGAAACTTTAACAAAAGAACAAATTGAATCATTAGTTTTAACGGGTAAAATCGTGGAAGATGATAATAAAAAAGATGACGAACCAACTTTATTAAAACTTCGTGAATTAGCAAAATCACGTGGAATTAAAGGTTATACAAAAATGAGCAAAGAAGAATTAAAAGAAGTTTTGAACAAAGAAGATGAAAAATAAAAATCTTCTTTTTTTATGAAATTTATAAAATAATATAAAAATTTGTACATATTTTAAGAATTGATAAGACAAAATAATTTAAATGAAAAGAAATATCATTCAAAAAGAACAAATTTCTCTTTTGACGGACTTTTTTTCCTATGTTAAATTAAGGTCCGAAGGAAGTGATTTATGAGCAATTACTATATATTTTTATGTATGGATAATATTCCATTTCTCGAGTTGATTTTAGATAAAAATAAAAAATCTATTACAAATTATCAAAAAATAGATTGGAATAATATAAAATATATCATTTTAAATTTTAAATCAAATTTTTCAAATGGAGAAGCAATTAAAAAAGGTAAAATCTTATACAAAGATGAAATTTTAACAAAGCAATTAATTTATTTTCAAATAAATATTCGTAAAACACACAACAGTTTTGAAAAAAATATGTCAAAAAAAAATGCTAAAATAATTGAATTATCAGAAAAATTATTTTATGAAGAACCATCTTCTTTTGTTCAATATATGAAAGAGAAAAAACTATTTACACAATCAGAGATTCTTAAGTTTGAAGAGACTTTAAAAATTTGGGAAGAAGAAAAAGAAATGATAAATTCATGGCGAGTTTTAAAAGAACAAAAAAAATAAAAATCTACTCGAGTGCAAAAGTAAAAGACAAAATAAGTAAAATTTTGAAAATGAAAGAGA
>CAOKKL010000023.1 GCA_948469065.1 uncultured Mycoplasmatota bacterium
ATTTAAAATATGTTCCTTATAACGATCAACTTCTGCAAAATTAATATTACATTTCGTACGATTTTTCGTTAAACTTCTTATATTTGGTCCCCATTCATTATAATCCCAACTACCTTTTGCACCTTCACTACACGTTACTGTAACATCATAATTTCTTCCTTCTGGAATAGTTGTAATACTTTTTTTATTCCCTGAGTTATCCTCAATTGTATAAGAAAGCATAATATCGTAATTTTGTTCTGGAACACTTCCTTTTATCACATCAAATGCTAGATTTTCTTCGAAAAGTGCATAACTACGATAAATAATAACTGCGGTTACTAATAAAAATACTACGATACTTAAAGTATAAAAAAGTTTTTTTTGTTTTTTTAACTTCTCATTTTGAAACTTTTCTAACTTTAAATTTCCACGATTCATTTTCATTCTCTCCTTTATATTTCTATTAAAAAATTATAAAGGTTAGATGAAAGCATGTAAATAAACTCATTGTCGTATTTTCCCTACTTATGTCGAAAATAAATAGAAATAAAAAGAAATTACAACAATAAGTTTATTTTTTTAATTTTTATTTAAAGTTTGTGAAAAATGGCATCCACAATAATTTTGCCGATATAATTGATACTGTTTACTATTTTGAATACTTTCTAAATATCCATTTTCTTTTTTAAAATCTGAAAATAAATAAGAAATACCATATTTTTTTTCCAATTCTGCTCCAATTTGATTAATAATTTGACTATTCTTATAAGGACTTATAGTCAAAGATGTCGTAAAATAATCAAATTGATTTTCAAAAGCTTTTTGGGCTGTTTTTTCTAATCTTAAATGATAACATTTATGACATCTTGCTCCTCCTTCTAATTCTTTTTCATATCCTTTTGACATTTCTAAAAAAGAAATATTATCCCAATCGCAATCTAAAAAAGTAAGGGAATTTTTACTATGAAATTCTTTTAAAAAACGAATTTGTTCTTTTTTTCGCTTTAAATATTCTTCTTTTGGTTCAATATTTGGATTGTAATAAAAAACAGTAATATGAAAGTAGGCAGAAAGCCTAGTAATAACCGTAGTTGAACAAGGAGCGCAACAAGTATGCAAAAGCAAAGTAGGAATTTTCTTCTCTTTGGAAACTTTTTGAAGCAATTCTAACATTTTTTTATGATAATTTTCTTTCATAAAACCTCCTAAAATGGCGAGAATGTAATTCCATTTCCCAAAGATGAATCAAGTTGTAAAACTCCTTTGGAATTTCCAAGAGTGGAATAAATCGTCATATAATTGTTAAGTTTATCAAAATTAATTAAATTAACATAAACAACATTTCCATCATTCATTCTTAAAAAAAATCTTGTATCATCAATTATAACATTCTCTGTTCTCCATGGACTATATTCTATTTCACTAATTAAGCGTAAAACGTCTTGATTCGTTTGGTTCACTTCTTTTAATAATCTTTCATATAAATCATTTGGTACATAATTAATTAAAATAGGAACGCCCTTTATTTCTTGCGTTGTAATTTCTTTTCCACTTTTAAAAATTAATTTTTCTTTATTCCGATTATAAAATAGCGGAACCTCTTCTTCAATTTGAATGGTAAGCTTCCCAGTTAAACTACGATGAATATGATAATCTTGAACATATTCTAATTTTCGAAATCCTTCTTTCATTTTCTTTTTTGATAATCGAAAAATGGGGGGATAATCCTTAATATCACATGCTTCGATTATTTCAAAATCAGAGACAATTTCATTACCAGTAATTATAATATTTTTTATAGGTAAAGTATAACAATATAAGAAAAAAAGACAAAAAAAAGCAAAAACAAAACTGAGCAAAATAAAATTGCGTAATTTTAATTTTCGTTTTGTTTTTACTTTTTGGTTCATCTTAGTCCCACCCTACGTATTCTTGTTCCATCACTAAATCTATATTTTCTTTTTCTTTTACTTCTTTATGAATTAATTCTATCAAATTTCGAATATCATTACTAGTGGCATTTCCTTTATTAATAATAAAATTAGCGTGTTTGGTACTGATTTCAGCACCTCCAATTCGGGTACCTTTCAATCCTAAGTTTTCAATAATTTTTCCACTAGGATTTTCTTGGGAAGGATTACGAAAAACGCTTCCAGCACTTGGGTATTCCAAAGGTTGAGACAAAAGTCTTTTTTCTCTTCTCTTATTTACAATTTCTAAACTTTCTTTTTGATTTCCGCATTCCAATTGAAATACAGCTTTTAAAATAATATAATCTTTATTTTCTTTAAAAAAACTAGTTCGATATCCGCTTGAAAAAGCAGAGGATGGCATTGTTTTAATTTCATTATCGGGTGTCAATAAAGTAATTTCTACTAAATGATCAAAAGTAGATTCCTTATAAGCTTCTGCATTATTATAAATGCAACCACCAACAGACCCAGGTATACCAATCGCCCATTCAAAGCCGGTTAAGTTTTCTTGAATGGTTAACATAGCAAGACGAGGCATTAAAACTCCAGCACCTGCTATAACCCTTGTATCTTTAATCATGATTTGATTAAAGTTTTTCAAAAGGATTACAACCCCATCATAATAACTTTCTGAAAAAATAAGATTAGAACCATTACCAAGAATAAAATAAGATATTTTCTCTTTCTTTAAATAACGAATTAACTTTTGTAACTCCAAATCTGTTCTTGGAGATACTAAATATTTACAAATACCACCTACACGGAATGTATTATAACATTTTAATGATACTTCTTCTAATAAGTCTCCACATTCCATTAATTTTTCTTTCATGAAATCATTCCTTTTACTTCTTTATAAATAATTTCCGAACTATCTAAAACAGACAATTTTTTCATTTCATTTATTATTTCATATCGTTTTAATTTATCTTCTAATAATTCTTTTACTTCTTTTAATAACAACTGACTATCAAATTTGCTTTCTTCCATTAAAAGAAAGGCTTTTTTTTCACATACTTCTAAAGCATTATAATATTGATGGTTATTTGCAACATTAGGACTTGGAATAATAATACTAGGAATTTCCAAAGCAATTAATTCAAATAAGGAAGCTGCTCCTGCTCTAGAAATTACCACATCGGCATTTTTAAGCATACCTGCTAAATGTTCCACATAAGGCTTTATAATAACATTTTCTGAAAAAGTTTCCTTGGAAAATTCTTGGTAATGATGATTACCTGTAATATATAAAACTTCAAATTTTTCAGAAGGAACCATTTTTAAAAATTCTTTCATTTTTTGATTTAAAGAACCACTTCCTAAACTTCCTGCCATAATAATAACCAACTTTTTATTCTCGTTTAATCCAAAATCTTTTTTGGATAGTTTCGGTTCTAAAAGAGCTTTCGCACCACATGGATGTCCTGTATAGATAATTCGCCCTTTGGTTTTAAAATATGATTTGGAATGAAGAAATGTTACCCCAATCAAATCTGCATACTTTGCAATCGCTCGATTGCTTTTACCAGGAATACTATTTTGCTCATGAATAAATGTTTTAATATGAAGTTTATGAGCAGCTTTAATTACTGGATAAGTAACATAACCACCTACTCCAATTACAACATCTGGTTGAAATTCTTTCATAATTTGAATACATTTTTTTTCAGCATTCAAAATACATTTGATATTTTTAAAATTTTGTTTTATATTTTTTGTAAAACCATAGATTTCAATAGATTGAAAAGGAATATTTTCCTTTGGAATGAAATCTTTTTCCATTCGATTATGAGTTCCTATATATAAAACTTCCAAATCTTTTTCTTTCTCTTGAAATTTTTCAATGATTGCTAAAGCAGGATTAATATGACCAAAACTGCCACCAGCAGATATAATTAGTTTCATTCGCCCACTCCTTTACTACATTATACTATAGATTATTTTCTTTGTTACAAGTTACCCAATTCTTCTTTACAAAGAATCAATGTAAAAATAGCATATACTACAATACACCATTTCAAAAGAAATTTCAAAATAAAATTACTTTTCTTCTATAAATTTGTTTTCATTAAAAAATATTGTATTTTTGTAATTATCATTTTATAAAAAGCCCTATCATCTATTTCTAAATATAAAAATTTTTCATATATTTTTATAGGTGATAACATGTTTTTTAACGACGTTCATACAAGAATTCGATTTGTATTTTTAGTAATTTTATGTATTTTAATTGCGATCATTATTCGAGTGTTTTATATTCAAGTATTTCAATATGACAAGTTAAGCAATTTAGCAGAATCTTTATGGAGCAGAGAACTTCCAATTACAGCAGATCGCGGACGTATTTTAGACCGGAATGGCAAAGTTTTAGCTACAAATATTACCACTACTTCATTAGTAGTAATTCCAAATCAAATAAACAATGCAGAAGAAGTTGCCAAAAAATTATCCGATATTTTACAAAGTGATTATGAAGATATGTTAGCTCACATCACTAAAAAAACAAGTATTGAACGAGTTCATCCAGAAGGAAGACAACTTTCTTATGAAATTGCACAACAAATCAATGACTTAGAATTTGATGGAGTTTATTTAGTAAAAGAAAGCAAACGCTATTATCCTTATGAAAATGTTTTATCTCATGTTTTAGGATATGTTGGAATTGATAATCAAGGTCTTTCAGGACTTGAACTTTCTTATGATAAATATCTAACGGGAGAAAATGGAGCCATTAAATATTTTTCTGACGGAAAAGGAAATCGTTTAGAATTAGCAGAAGTTTATGAAGAACCTCAAAATGGGATTGATTTACAGTTAACCATCGATTTAGATTTACAACTTGCTGCAGAAAGAGAACTTGATAATGTAATGAGTAAATATACTCCAGAACATGCTCTTATTATGGCAATGAACCCGAAAACAGGCGAAATACTAGCAATGGCAAGTCGACCCGCTTTTGATTCCAATCATTATCAAGATTATTCTACCGAGGTCATAAATCGAAATTTACCAATTTGGATGACTTATGAACCTGGTTCTACTTTTAAAATTATGACGCTAGCAACTTCGCTCGAAGAAAAAACAATTAATTTATTTGAAGATAGTTATTTTGACGGTGGTGCAATCACCGTAGAAGGTGCAACCATCCATTGTTGGAAACATGGAGGACATGGAGAACAAAAATTTATTAATGTAGTAGAAAATTCTTGTAATCTAGAGTATTAGCGAGAGATACCTATGAACTATCTATCCATCCTAATAAAACGCCTTATAAATATGAAGTAGAACTTTTAGTACTTAATGATTTAAGTGGTAAACATTCAGTTGTGAATAGTGAAAAATATAAAGAATTTGTAACTCAAGAGATGAAAAAAGAAAAATATATAGTTTATAATTCAAATGTAGAGATTAACGATTTATATTCGCTTGAATTCCATCAAAAAAATAAAAATGTTGAGGATATAATGAGATTTAATAAATTAAATGATTTTATTTTATCAATTGATCAAAGGATTTGCAGAAGAATCAATAAAAAGGAAATTGTTTTTAAAAAAGATAAGCTAAAGAATATTATGTCTATGGTAATAACTAAACATGAAGGATTAAAGATATTTATGCTTAATGAAATTTGGATTATCCAAGTGTGGATTTTCCATATCTAGATGTAATTCTTTTAATGTAGATTTAATTGCATCTCTATTTTCTTTACTAATTGCACATAATCCTTTTAAAGAATAATCCCAATCTTCAAGCAAACTATAAACTTAATTTTCTCATCAAATTCTTCTTATTAAGGTATTGACTAATCAGTGTCTATTCGATATGTATTGATGATATGAAATTAGATAATTGCAATATACTAGCTAATTTTTATAAAGTAAGTATTGATTATCTATTAGGATTAAATAATCAAAATGTAGTTTGTCAAAAAAAATATAGATTATAAAATTTTGAGTTATAGACTATTAGAGTTACGAAAAGAAAATAATCTAACTCAAGAAGAATTAGGAAAAAAAATAGGTTTTCCACAAACAACATATTACTACTATGAATCAGGTAAAAGTATTTCTACAACATTTAAATTACATAGAAAGAGCAAGATTATCATTTCTTTCTAATAAATTATCAATAACTGTTCCTTTACCAGCACAAGTAGTTCCAGAAATAATTATTAAACTATTAAACTACATTTACATTTGATACCCATACTAAAGAGTGTTATATGATTGAAATTGACCGTTATGAAAAAGGATTAGTAAGGTAATAAACTACTAACTCATGAGGTATACATCTATAATTATATTACTATTGAAAGGACAAATAACTTGATTTTTTTAAAATTTATGTTATAAAATATTTTTTATTAATTACTTGAAAGGAAAACTTATATGTTAAGATTAGAAAAATTTAAACAAGAAGAATTATTTAAAATGAATCATTATGAAGTAATTAATTATATTGCAAATTATGTCCAGTATTTTTATAGTGTGATAATGCCTTATGAGAAAATAACTTTTCCAATATCAATTCAAGATATTTTACAAAAGCTTGATATAAAGCTAAAAAAAGTCAATGCTGGTTTTTTCGTAGAAAAAGATTCTTGTTTCTTTTCTATCACTTCTCAAGGTTGTTATTCTTCAAAAGATAGAACGATTTATTATTATAAAGGATTAGAAAATAAATATTATTTTTTTAATACAATTTTGTTTAAATTATTAGCTTATTATATTATGGAAAAGAATAACCATTCTATGAATTATAAAAATAATTTTGGAATATTACCATTTCCTATGTATGATGATATGCATCAGATGCTTGTATCTTCCTTAATTCTACCATGGAAACAAGCAATATCTATGTTTTTAGAAGATAATATGAAAGACAAAATAGAAAGAAGATTCTCTTTTTATCAAGGTTTAATTTCTGATTCAGAATATTTAATGGATTTACCTTCTAATTACGTTGAAAAATTAATGAAGAATTATTTACAATATAAATTTGGAGTTTCCTTAAACGAAGTATATTGTGCATATTATCAGTTTAATCGAATTTTAGAAGCAAAACGTATTTTAAATCCAAAGGAATTGGAAAATGAAGAGTACAAAGAATTTGAAAGAGTATTAGTTAAATATATTTAATCAAAAACAAAATCGATTTATATTTAAGAAAAAACTCTTTACAAGATTTTTAGAAATAATTATAATTAATTAAGAAATGGAATTAAAAAATAGTAAAACTGAAGCCAATTTAATGGCAGCATTGCAAACAATGATAAATGTTAATGCTAAGATAAAAATGTAGGAAATGACTAATATAAAAATGTCATAAAACCTACAAAATTATCTTAGCATTTTTATATGAATGATTATAATAATTCTCCAGGTACTTCCTTTATGATAATGGAACTTGTTTTAAAGAAATAATTGAAAATATTATTTATAATATTGATCTAAACAGATTTGATATTGCGAAACTAATACAAGATTTTAAAGATAATATTTAATTAAAACAAATTAAATAAATTGTTATTTGAAAATTCAATATTTTTAAATAATGATTTATAGGTACTCTTTCTCATTTTTTACATTGAGTTTCAAAAATAACAAGTTTTGTCGGAACTCAATTTTTGAGTTCTTTTTTTAAAAATAACTTAATAGCATTAAATGAAAAGGAGGGTTAATTTTGGAAATTGATGAATATCAAAGTTTTACTGATTCAAAAGAATTACCGAAAGAGTACCTTATTTTTAAATTGAGAATGATGTTAAATAAAAATTTACTTGAAAAAAAAATAATATCATTTGATATATATAATAAAATGCAAATATTTTTAGCAAAGAAAATGGATAATATAATTGTTGAATATAAATCGTGAAAAGAAAGGAAAAAGAGTATGGATATTATAAAAGCAAGACAAGAGTTAACACTAGGCAAGACAATTTATGATATGAAATTAAGAGTTGTGGATTATGGTCGTGTTTCAACCGATAAAGAAGATCAATTAAATTCATTAGAAAATCAAGTAAATTATTTTAATGATATGATTTCAGCTGTTAAGAATTGGACTCATGTTGGAAGTTATAGTGATGAGGGTATAAGTGGTACTCAAGTTTCTAAAAGAGAACAATTTTTAAAAATGATAGAAGATGCTAGACTTGGAAAATTTGATTTATTAGTTACAAAAGAAATTTCAAGATTTTCAAGAAATACACTTGATAGTATTCACTACACACAATTATTACATAGTTATGGAGTAGTTGTTTATTTTATATCAGATAATATCCAAACAATAAATCCTGATAGTGAATTTAGACTTACTTTAATGGCAAGTATGGCTCAAGATGAAGTAAGAAAATTGTCCGAAAGAGTAAAATTTGGAATAAGACGGAGTATTAAAGATAGGAAAGTAGGAGGAAGTGGTATTTATGGTTATATAAAAAAAGATTGTAAACTGACTATAAACGAAAAAGAAGCAATAGTAGTTAATAAAATATTTTCACTATATTCATCAGGAGAATATGGTTTAAAAAGAATTGGAGAACTTTTAGCGGAAGAGGGATATTTTACAAGAAAAGGAAAGGTTTTTAGTGATATAACTTTAAAAAAAATGATTAGAAATGCCAAATATAAAGGTTACTATACTGCTAATTTGACTGAAGTTGAAAATTATAAAACTCATAAAAAAGTTGCAAAACCTAAAGAAGAATGGATAGTAGAAAAAGATGAAAGTGGAAATATTCCTGCAATCATTTCGGAAGAGTTATGGAATAAAGCCAATGAAGTGCTTAATGAAAGACATGAAACATGGAATAATAATGTCTTAAATAAAGAATTTTATTTAGAAAATAGAAATTATACATCTAAAATATTTTGTTTAGAACATAATACAACTTTTATTAGATGTGCCAACGGAAAGAGAAAAAATAATCCAGTTTGGCATTGTAATGAATATGTAAGACATGGTCTAAAAGGTTGCTTAACTCCTATACTTTATGAAAAACATTTAGATGAAATATTTTTATCTATATTAAAAAAAATTGTTGATAGAAAAGAAGAATTATTGGATATAATAATAAAGGATTATGTTAATTTAATAAAAGAAAGTCATGAAACATTTGATATCAATTCTTTAAAATCAAAGATAACTGAGCAAGAAGCATATAAAGAAAGGTTGCTTGATATATCCTTAAGAAAAATGATAAATGATGAAGAATTTATAGAAAAAAATACTAAAATTTCCAAAGAGATTTTAAAATTGAAAAATGAATTGATAAAAATGGAAAGCAATAAAGAATCAGCATCATACTATGAAAACATAGCTAAAGATATTAAAAACGAAACAATATCATTATTAGATATAAAAACTAATATAGGAAAATATTTTAATTTATTTATTGATAAAGTATTTGTAAGTAAAATAAATAATAATAGAAAGCATTTAAAATTGCAACTAGTTTTCAATTTTAAAAGAAAAGATGAATTTATAGAATTTGATATGAATAATAATTATTTTAGTGGCAATAATTCAAATAAAAATGATAGAAGTGACTTAAAAGATAGCAATAATATGACTAATAGAGATTATAGTGTTAAGGCATCATTTGATGCAAATTTTTTAAAGCAAAAGTATCTCTTGTTTATACCCAAGCAACCCAGGATTTGTAGTAATGGGCCAAAAATTAGGGACAGATACTTTGATGCGATATATTAGAAATTTTGGATTTGGAAGTAAAACTGGCATTGACTTAAATGGTGAAAGTAACGGAATCTTATTTAAAAATGAAAATATGGGTCCAGTAGAACTTGCCACAACTAGTTTTGGACAAGGTATTTCCGTTACCCCTATCCAACAAGTTACAGCAGTTTCGGCTGCAATTAATGGTGGTATTTTATATACACCTTATATTGTTGGAAGTTTGTTAGAACCAGAAACAAACACAGTGATTCAGAAAAATGAACCAAATATCGTAAGAAGAGTGATCAGTGAAGAATCAAGTAGCTTAGTACGTTATGCTTTAGAAAGTGTGGTTGCAAAAGGTTCTGGAAGAAATGCTTATATTGAAAATTATCGTGTTGGAGGAAAAACCGGAACAGCTCAAAAAGTACAAAATGGAGTTTATCAAGCCGGAAATTATATTTTATCTTTTATGGGATTTATGCCAGCCGATGATCCAGAAATTGTTGTTTATGTTGCAGTAGATCATCCAACTGGTGTGGTCCAATATGGTGGAACCGTGTCTGCTCCCATTGCCAAAAGCTTTTTACAAACAGCCATTGAAGTGTTAAATTTATCTCCAACGGACAAAGGAATGGAACGAGAATACAATTGGATGGACACCAAATATATTATTTTGCCAAATGTAGTTGGAATGAATTTAGAAGAAGCCAAAAAAGCGTTAAAAGGATTTCAAATTGAATATTCAGGAAACGGAGAGAAGATAACTTATCAAAGTCCAAATGGTGGTTATTATATTAAAGAAGGCGGAACCGTAAAGCTGATGTTAGAATAATAATAAAAACGATTGTTTCATATAATATATTATGATGTCAATTATTTGTCAAAAAAGTAGTCTCTTTCGAAGCGTTTTATATCGAAAATGATATAATGTACTATGAGGTGAGAACCATGTTAATACTTGCAAAAGCGGCAATGGCCATGATGTTAGGATTCGTTTTTTCCATAATCTGTGCTATAATTTTAATTCCTATTTTAAGGAGTTTGCACATTGGACAAAAAGTTAGTTTAACCTTAGGAGAACGGCATTTAAAAAAAGATGGAATTCCAACGATGGGTGGACTAATTTTTATTATTCCGGTGATTCTTTCATTATTTCTTTTATATATAAAAGGAAGTATTGAAATTCATTCCAATCTCATCATTTTGGTTTTTGTTTTTTTAGCTTATGCCTTTCTAGGTTTTATTGATGATTTTTTAAAAGTAAAATTTAAAAATAACGCTGGTTTAAAAATTACCACGAAATTGTTGATTCAAATGGTAATTGCTCTAGTATTTTTCTATATATTTATGAAAAATGGTGGGGAACCAATTTTAAGAATTACTTCTTTGAGATTAGTAATTCCAATGGGTTGGACCTTTGGTCTATTCATTTTATTTTTATTAGTTGGCTCTAGTAATGCTGTCAATATTACCGATGGCTTGGATGGATTATGTGGTGGACTTTGTGTAATTGCCTTTTTAGCTTTTGGAATTATTTCATGGAATACTGGTTGGATGGAAGGTTATGAAGAAGTTGCGATTTTCTGCTTTATTTTAGTAGGAAGTTTACTTGGCTTTTTATTATTTAATTCTCATCCTGCAAAAATTTTTATGGGAGATTTAGGAAGTCTTGCGCTAGGTGGTGCATTGGCAACAATAGCTATTTTAACAAGACATGAACTTTCCCTTGCTTTGGTAGGTGGTGTATTTGTAGTAGAAACTTTATCTAGTTTTATTCAAATTGTATCCATTCGTAAATTTCATAAAAAAATATTTAAAATGGCACCACTACATCATCATTTTGAACAAATTGGTTGGCATGAAAATGATATTGTAAAATTATTTTGGGTGGTCGGACTTATCCTCGCCATGGCTGCAATCACCTATGGTGTATGGATTTAGAGCATTTGCTCTTTTTTTATGATATAAAATATAAAAAATTATCTTTATTGAAAAGAATGGATTTGGGAGTCATTTTCTATCTTTGTTTTAAATATAATGAAATAAGGGAGTGAGGGGACTTTTATGAAACAAAATAAAATGGATAAAGTTCTCTTTTTGCTTGTTTTACTAATTGGAATTTTTGGTATTGTCATGATTTATTCTGCAAGTAGTATCTGGGCAGAATACAAATTTCATGATGCTTTTAAATTTATAAAAGCACAATTTATTTTTTTTCTCGTAGGAATTCTTTTAATGAATTTTTTATCAAAAATAGATTATCATGAATATGAAAAAAGATCGAACTTAATTTTAGGCATTTGTTTTGCCCTTTTAGCTTTGGTATTAATTCCGGGAATTGGAACCGTTCGAAATGGTTCTAGAAGTTGGTTTGGATTGGGTGGCTTTGGAATTCAACCAAGTGAATTTGCAAAAATAGGTTTAATTATTTATACGGCAAAATATTTATCTAGAAATCAAAAAAATATGCGTGACATTAAAAAAGGCGTCTTACCGATTCTACTTGTCATTGGTGTCTTTTTTTTCTTAATCATGTTAGAGCCAGATTTTGGTACGGCCATGGTAATTGTTTTAACTCTTGTTTGTATGATTTTTGTAAGTGGTGTTAAAATATCTTTCTTTGTTAAAATTGGTGTTATGGGATTAATGGGAATTGTTGGTTTAATTATAGTAGCTCCCTATCGAATGGCAAGAATTGTTTCATTTTTAAATCCTTGGACTGACCCTCTTGGAAGTGGATTTCAAATCATTCAATCATTATATGCCATTGGTCCAGGTGGCCTTTTAGGTCAAGGTTTTTTAAATAGTCACCAAAAACATTTTTATTTACCAGAACCACAAACAGATTTTATTTTTTCCATTATTAGTGAAGAATTTGGTTTTCTTGGCGTACTGATTGTTGTTAGTTTCTTCTTTTTCATCTTTTATCGTTCTTTGAAAGTTAGTATGAATACAAATGATTCTTTTGGCAAATATCTATCATTTGGACTTTCTTTTGGAATTATTATTCAAGCGGTTTTAAATTTATGTGTTGTCATTGGTTTAATTCCTGTTACGGGGTAAGTTCTGCTAGGTAACTGAAAACGACAATGAAAATAAACCTTTATTTTATAAGGGTTATAGAGAATTTAATAAAAATAGAAAAGATAAAAAATAGATAAAAATAAGTAAAATACATTATCAAAACAAAATTTTGTAGATAAAAAGTGAGGGTAATGTTACCATTACTTAAAATTCAATACCCATATCTCACGAAAATATTTATTTCATATTTGATTCTGTATATAATATTAATATACAACGTATCAAAAACAGAACATGTTGTATTGACGTTGTCATTAAAATAATCTATAATAGTAATAGAAATGAGGGATAATATGGAATCTTTAACTTTAAATGTAAGAGTAGATGCTAATGATAAAAAAGGATTTGAACAGTTTTGCAATAGCGTTGGAATGAATGTTTCAACTGCGGTGAATATGTTCATTAAAGCAGTATTAAGAGAACAAAAATTACCATTCGAAGTGCGTTCCAATAATTTTGATGAGATAATTTACAATCAATTAAAAGAAGCTGAGCAAGAAATGGATTTAACTACAAAGCGCTATACGAAAGATGAAGTTTTGAAAAGTATGAATGATATTATAGGTTAGTTCATATGTATAAATTAGAATTTTTACCAATTGCCAAAAATGATATAGATAATATTATTTACTATATCTCAAATCACTTAAAAAATATCACTGCTTCAAGAAAACTTCGAGACTTATTTATAGATAGTATGGATAAAATTTTGGAATTTCCCTATAGCTGCCCTGTATATCAAAAAGTAAAACTTTTGAAAAATGAATATAGAAGTTATAAAGTGAAGAATTTTATTATGTTTTATACAATTAACGAACATGATAAAATAATAACGATCGTTAGAGTTTTATATCAAAAAATGGATATTAGTAAGATATTAGAATCATAAATATTTTATTTTTTAAGAAAATAATTGTCTCATAAAGACATTCATTATTTTCTTTTTTTTTAATATATTTTATAGAGGTGAATATCCGTGAAAAGAATATGCAAAAATGGTGAAAAAAGAAATTTGGATATTAAATTTATTCATAAAACTAATGGTACAAAACTAGAAGAAATTCTAAAGGAGGGATATTTATGTTATTTAAGGAATTTAAAAGTAAAATAATTCTTTTTTTTAAAATAACCATAGTTACATGGACTTGTGAGGTATTGCAAAATTTTGGATTGGAGGAAAGTTATTAATGCAATGCTTAAAAATTGATTGTGATAATCATAACAGTATTGAGAATTCTTCTATCATGGAGGATTTAGTATAATGGAATATATTTGTGGTGCTTATGACAGATTATCCGATGCAGATAATAAAACTGATGAAAGTTCTTCTATTCAAAGTCAAAAAATTATAATTGATTCATTTGCTAAATTCAATAATTTAAAAATTTATAAACATTATATAGATGATGGCTACTCTGGTGGAAATTTTGATAGACCAGGATTTCAAGAAATGATTAAAGACATTGAAAATGGAAACATTAATTGTGTAATTACTAAAGATTTATCTCGCTTAGGGCGTGAAATGTATAAAACTGGTAAGTACATAGAAGAATACTTTTTAGAAAAAGGTATCCGATATATTGCTATTAATGATTCCTATGATTCTAATATTGGGGACTCTATGCTTGGGATTAGACTTAGTGTTAATGATTTATATTTAAGAGATGTTTCTAAGAAAGTTAAAACTTCTTTAAGAGCAAAACAAAATCGTGGTGATTATATTGGATCGTTTCCACTTTATGGCTATAAGAAAAATCCTAGTGATAAACATAAATTAATTATAGATGATGAAGTTAGACATATTATTGAAATGATTTATGATTTAGCTCTTGATGGTTATAGTCCTAATAAAATAGCAGAATCTTTGACACTGAAAAAGGTACCTATTCCTATCGTACATAAAAAAGAACCACGAGCCAAAAATGTAACTGAAAATGATGGGTTTGGAATATGGAAAAGACAGACTATCTATGGAATTTTAACTAATCAAATGTATATTGGCAACATGGTACAAAATACTCATAATAAGATTAGTTATAATTCTAAAAAGTTAAGAAAAACATCTAAAGATGAGCTTATCATTGTTAAAAATACTCACAAAGGGATAATTTCTAAAGAAATATTTGATAAAGTACAAGATATAATAAATGATAAAACAACTACTAGAGTTACCGATCATCAATTAGATTATCTATTTGGTGGTATGCTTTTTTGCAAAGATTGTGGTCATACCATTAGAATAAGTGAAGATATTTTAAAATCTGGAGTAAGACATTATACGCAATGTAATCTATACACTAGAAAAGGCAAATTTGGAGTATGCGCATCTCACAGAATTAATTACGATTGGTTAGAAGAAGATGTTATTGAATATTTACAAGAAGTATGTGAAAAATTTTGTAAGTATTATAAATTTAATGAAATAGAAGATAATTCCGAAGATATTGTTATGAAAAATTTAAAAGAAATAAATAAAAAAATAGAAAGATTAAATCATGTATTAAATTCTCATAAAAATACCATTGATAATTTATATATAGATAAAACGAAAGGAATCATTGATGAAGAAATGTATAAAAGAATTTATAATAAAACTAAACTAGAAATTGATAAGTTAAATTTAGAAATAGAAGAATTAGACAAGTTAAAGAAAATTAATAAAAAACAAACCACTAATGATACGAAACTTAATAGATGTAAAAAATCAATTTTAGATTATATGTCTTTAAAAAATCCTACGAAAGACCAAGTGAAACGACTTGTGGACAGAATAGAAATTGATAAGGATAAAAAAGTATATGTCCATCTAAAATTCCAAGAATTAGTGAATCAAATATAAAAAACAGTTATTTGGAAACATTACTGCCATTTTTCAGTTATATTGTCAGGGTAAACTACTAAAAATAAGTTATACTTGCAAAACATAGGGAGTAACGTTACCTTTCTTATCTTATGGAGGTTCTTCGCTACTTGTTAGTATGGCAAGTATTGGAATTATTCTAAATATAAGTAGAAAATAAAAAAATGAAAATTTTTAATTTATCACTTTGCTTATATAAAAAACCGTTTCTAAATCATGAAACGGTTTTTCTAAGTAACTTATTTTAAAGTATTTTTAATTGCTTCCACAGCTTGATTTACGGAATCCATATTTGGATTCATAACATAACTTGTAAGTTTAGACAAATGAACATAATTATTGCCATCAGAACCATTGAAAGATTGTTCGCTTATTTCCCAATTAGCGCCATTAATGGTTTCCTTTATTAAATCCGTAATGGTTTCCTTAGGAATATTCGTATCATATAAATCACTTAGAGCATTTAAAATATTATTGTAATTCGTAATAGTATTGGTACTAATTAATCGTTTAAAAATAGCTTTGATAATTTGTTGGCAATTTTTTTGACGTTGACGATCGCCATCTTTAAAAGCAAGACGTTCTCTAGCTACTGTTAAAGTTTCAATTCCATTAAAATGTTGACATCCTTTTTTTACTTGAACTTTTTTTCCAGTACGATCATCATAACTATCCAATATGGCTGCATGAGTAGTTGTATAAGTTTGATCCGAACAATAATCAATTCCCCCTACTTGATCTACAATCCCTACTAAACTTTTGGTATTAATTTTAATAAAATAATTTAAAGGAATTCCTAAAAATTCTTCTAAGGACTTCCGATTGGTTTCAATTCCTCTTGCTCCCATAAAGCTTAAAGTATCTTTTTTTCCATTGTATCCAGAAACCGGAATATAATAATCTCTTGGAATGCTAGACATTAGTACTTTATGATTCTTTTCATTGATTGTAATAATCATATTGAAATCCATTAAACTATTGGTAAAATCATTTCCTCCAATATAAATGTTATATTTTCCTTCTTCACTATCTTTGGCATTACTATCTACTTCAATACTTACTTCAAATTCATGAATTACTTTAAAATCACTTTTTTGAAATCCTTGTTTCATTTCCATCACTAAATTATAAGAAGTTTGTTCTACTAAAATACTAGAAATGTTGCCATTTTTTAAATCAGTAAACATCGTAATAACATCATCATAACTAATCATTTCAATTTGTTTTTCATGATTTAAATGATTTTTAGCTTCTTCAATTAAAGTTGCACCAGATAAATATACAATAGAATCATTCATATCTTTAATCGATTGATAAGAAGAATTTTGATTTGTCACCACAAAATAATTCGCTGACACTTTCATTTTTCCGCTTCGAAAAGAGCGATTTAAAAAAGAATCAGTATGATAAGTATAATAAATTCCAACGATTCCAAATATAATTAGAAAACAAGCTACAACGAGTCCTAAAATTTTCAGTGACTTTTTAAAAAAATGAATCGCTACTACAGAAACTCCATCCATAAAAAATAAGAAAAGCAATATTGGAATTAAATATTTCAATGGTAAGACATTTAATTGAAATAAGAAATAACTAAATAAAAATAAGATAAAAATACTAAAATATCCAACTATTTTAAAAATCATTATTGTTTTTTCTGACATTTTAGTTTTTTTGTGATTCGATTCTACTTTCTTTTTTGTATTTGTTAAAGTTTTATTTTTTGATTTTGTTGACATTTACTACCATCCTTTTTTAATATATTTATCTTATCAAAAAAAGACGTAAAAATCAATTTTTAAACAATTATATACCTTTACTAAGAATTTCTAAATATTGAAAACAAAAAATTCAGTTCCCTAGGTTGAATCTTCTGTTAAAAACATATATTAAGATACTAATCACACATTTTCTTTTGTTTCTCTTCTATGTATTCCTCTTTACGTCCACTTTTAGAAGAAGCCACACAAGCAGAATAACATATGAAAAAAACAATAATAAGTATAAAAAATAACATCGTACCACCCAGTCTCACTATTATAAAGATAAGTTTTCTTAAAACAATCTTTATGTTTCGACAAATTTCGCACCTAATGTTATTTTATGTGAAAACAAGAGAAAATATTAGTTTTTTAACCTTCTTTTTTGAAGAAGATAAGAACTTACAATAAAGATAAGAATTCCAGAAAAAGAACCACAAGTATCAATGAATACATCCAAAAACTTTCCACTTCTTCCAACAATAAACAATTGATGAATTTCGTCACTACAAGCATATAAAAAACAAAAGAAAAGTGAAAACAATATCTTTTTAAAAAATGAAAAATGAGAATTAGAAAATAGATTCATTGTAATGATTCCTAATATAAAGTATAGAAAAAAATGCGCAGATTTTCTAACAAAAAAAGAAAAGTGAGATAACCAAGGAATAGAAAAATACTTTTCTATCCATAAAATAAAATGATTGGATAAATTTTGGCTTTCTCCTCCTGCTTGGTGGGATAAATAAAAAATAAGACCTAACCAAAAAAAGAAAAAGAACCAACGACTAAATTTTTTTAAATTCATTAAAACCACCTATAAAAAATGAAAAAAATTGGTATATTCCAATTTATTCATTTTGATAATAATGTCCATAATAACTCCCATAATAGCTACTATAAGATTCTGGAATTTTATTTACAATTACTCCAGCAATATCGGCACCTATATTTTCTAATGTTTTTTGTGTATTTACTAATTGTTCTACTTTCGTATAATTAATGGCACACACAATAACAACTTTATCGACATATTTCGACATGATAACCGAATCCGTAAGACCTCCTACGGGAGTACCATCAAAAATAACATAATCAAATTTTTTACTAAGTAACTGAATTAAAGTTTTATTTTTTCTTGAGTCTAATAATTCACTTGGATTTGGTGGAACACTTCCACTAGATAATAAAAATAAATTTTTAATATTTGTCTTTTTTAAATAACCAGAAAAATCTGCTTGGATATCCGAAATTAATAAATTGGATAATCCTTTATCATTTTCAAGTCCAAAAATTTTATGAAGCCGCCCTCTTCTTAAATCACAATCTATCAATAAAACTCGCTTGCCATTTTGGGCAAAAGCAATTGCTAAATTAGAACTGGTAAAGCTTTTACCTTCTCCAGCAATGGAAGAAGTAACTAATATTGTCTTTACTTCTTTATCTGCAGAAGAAAATTGTAAATTAGTACGAATAATCCGAATCGCTTCAGCTACAGATGATTTCGGATTCGTATCTAAAATTAATTCATTTTTCATTAGTTCTTCCTCCGATTTTTTCTCTTACTTTTTTTATTTTTATCATTATGAAGAGGAACTCCTCCTAACACAATCATACCTAATTGATTTGAAACCTGATCAATACTTTTCAATGTTTTATCTAAATAGAAAACAACAAACAAAGAACCGAAAGCAAAAAAGAAACTACAAAATACGCTAATGGCTCCAAACTTTACTTCATTAATATTTATCGGAGATTCATTCACAATAGCCGAATCTAAAAAAGTAATGTTTTGAATATTATATAATTCTTGAATTTCTCTACTAAAAACCTTTGCTACTTCGTTTGCAATATTTTTAGCAACAATTGCATTGGAATCAGTGACTCGAATGGTTAACACCATTGAATCCGTTACTGCTGATATTTTAATATTACTTGCAAGACTCTCAATCGTACGATTTAATCGCAAATCTAAAATTACTTTTTCTAATACTTTTCGACTCGTTATCACTTCTTGATAAGTTGGAATCATTTTGGTATTTAAAGCGATATCATTAGTAGTAATCTTTTCACCCTCATCTTTCACTCCAGTTAAAGTGAGCTGAACATTCGACGAATAAATTGGTTTTTTAATAAGATAAAAATAAAGAAAACAAATTAAAAAAACCATAACAATCATAAATAATAAAAACAAAATATGTTTTCTCAAAAAATGAAAAAATTCCCCTAAATTAATTTCATTCATAAAAAAATCCCTTCTATTCTTTGTTTTAAATCATTTGAATAATCAAATAAATAAAACTAATCCCTTATTCTTAAATATTATACCATACATATTCCAGAACGGAAATGAAAATTAAAAAAATTTTTTTAATAGTACCACATTACAAATTTTTTCAATAATTTCTCAATTTGATTTCCTAATAATTTTATTTTTTGTTTAAAATTTTGCAAATGATGATTTAGAAATATAACGTAATACTTTTCAAAAGTTACTTGTCTTATCAAGTCAATCAAAACACAAAATAGAAAAATAAGAAAGATAGAAAAAATAGCATGAAAAATCAAAAAATGAGAGGAATAAAAAGTTGGAGCTTTTACAATATTACGCCATAAATAAGGTCTTAAAATACGGTTATCATGAATTAAATAAATTCCCAACGTTGTACTACTTATCTTATTAATCAATTTACTTTGAAAAGGTTTTCGTTTTATAAATCCTACAAACAAAAATATAGCAATAAATAAAATAAAAGGACTATTTATTTTCATAAAATAATTGCTAGAATTAATTAAAATATCTTTTTTAAAAAAATTCCCTAAACACAACAAACTAACATCAGTAAGCATTAGTAAAATATAAAAGAACAATGCCATATAAAAATGTTTATTAGCATTTTGTTTTTTTAAATCTACATACTTTTTTACATAGCCAGCAATAAAATATAAAACGATAAACCACCCTAATTTATTAAATTCAAAACTTGCTCCAAAAAAAACTGCTAAGAAAGACCAAAGAAAAATAGAAACCAAAATAAAATTACGATGCGTTTTTTGATCCATTTCTTTTATAATTCTATTTAAAAAAGGAGAAAGAATCATTAATAAAAGGTAATTGGTTATAAACCAATAAGATACATATCCAATCGGAAAAAAAGTTTGCAAAAGATTGAATAATCCAAGAGGCTCCACTGGTTCTAAAAAAAAGAAAAATAAACAGCCAATTCCTATGGAATAAAATAGTACTTCTCCTACTATTTTAAATAGTTTTTGAAGGGTAAATTTTGAATCCAACATAAAATATCCAGATATTAAAACAAAACAACTTACACCCAATTGACCACCAAGAGATAAAAAATCTAAAATTAATTTATTCATTGTAAAACGAAATGAAACGGGTAAAAAACCATGAATTGCATAATGATGAAACATAATTAAAATCATACTAATAATTCGTAATAACTCCAAATTAGAATTTCTTATTTCTTTTTTCATATGACCACCTTAGGCCAATTATAACATTAAAATTTATTTTTTTAAAAAATTTTTAAAATATTTCTTATTTAAGAAAAACATAAATATAGAATAAATCATAACACTACCCAAAAATATAGAAATAATATTAATAAACAATCCAAAATGAAACATATGAATCAACTTTGAATAACCATAAATAAAAAAGCATCCAAAAAAACTTGAGATAATAAGCTTATAATTTCGTATGGCTTTAAAATATTTTTTAGCATACATTGTACTGATTATAGCAGCAACACACTCTGCTAAAAGAGTTGTAAAAGCAGCACCTTGTTCTTGAAATAATGGAATAAAAATAAAATTTAAAACAAGATTTAATATCGCGGCTGTAATGGTAGAAATAAGAGATTTTGTTTCTTCTTTATGAGTTATCAAAATTAAATTTGACGAAAAATTAGCTAAAACGGCAAATAAAAGAGCAAAAGATAATAAAAATAAAGAAGACGATGCTCGTATATATTCTTGCCCAGATATCAATAAAATGATTTCTTGATTTAAAGATATCATTCCAGTAACAAAAGGTAATATTATTATTATAATAAAATAAAATAATT
>CAOKKL010000024.1 GCA_948469065.1 uncultured Mycoplasmatota bacterium
ACTCATCACTTTCACTATCACTATAAATTCCTGAGTAAGCAATTCTACTATTTTTTAAAACTACTCTATCAAAACATCTTTTTAGAGCCATAGCATAGGGATAATCATTTTTACAATTATCTTTACTAACTTCTCCTACTTCATATAATCCCTGTTCAGGACATATATAGCTATATACAAGTGAATTGTTATATCCCTCTTTATCTAGCGTCATACATTCAGGTTTAAATCTCAATTTTTCTTCTAATACATCATTGATTTTTAAACAACCATCGTGGCTTATAATAAGTCCACTATACATAGCCTTAGTTTTATTAGCATAAGTGTTTACTAAGATCCAAAAGTCACTTGGCTCTAATACACCTTTGTATTTATCACTATTTAATAATTCAGTAGCTTTATTTTTAGCTTCTTTATATTTTGGTGTATGAAATTCTACTGGTATCTTTTTACCATTTATGTTCTCTTCTTTTTTTTCTCCGAAGTCGTATGTCGTCTTTTTTTCTTCGGTTTTCTTTTTGGCTGTTGCCATTGTTTTAATTCCTCCTTTAACTTTTTAATTTCATTTTTTTGTCGAGTAATAACTCTATCTTTGTATTCATCATCAGTTTTTAAAGTTTCATATTTAAGTTCTAAAGTGTTATACGCTCTTTTAAGCTTCCAATAATCGAACATTGCCATTAACACTTCCCACTTTCTTTGGCTCTTCACCTTTATCAGGTAAAAGAGTATTTACTTTATATCCATACTTTTTCATATCTTCTAATAACCATTCAGGAATAATTCCTTTACTTAGCCACATAGTAGCTTTTTCATAATTTCTTATAGCTTGATTCTCTCCTAGCTCTCCAAAAGCTCCACGCTTGAAATATCCGTCTTCTTGCATAATCTTTAAAATATCGAATGTGTAAGTTTTAGCTTGACTATCACATTTTTCAAGTATGTCAGCTATTGTCGGCATAAATTTAGAAGTTCTAATTATTTCATCAATGGCTTTTAAAACTATTTCAGGTGTATATCCTGTTATTTGATCTTGATACATTTTTATTAAGCCTAATAACATTTCCTCATCTAGTTCTTTAAAATAATATGGATAAGCAATTCTTAGTTTAGCTATAACCCTACTAATCAATTTTGATTGTTCCATTATAAACACCCTCCAAGATTTCCATAGTTTTATCTTTCTTTTGTGGTTTCTTACTAACCACTTTTTGATTCAAGTATTTTTCAAACTTAGTACCGAATAATGTTTCAGGACATAAGTATTTCTCAAATTCAGTTCCTAGCCACTCCTCATACTTTTTATCAATGACATCTATAAAGTCGTCGAGATGATAACCCTCGTTTAATCGTGCATTGATTTTTTGTTGAGTAGCTTTAGTTGTATATTTAAACTTACTATTTGTTTTCTCATTCAAATAAGAAATAATATTTTTAATAAGTTCTAATTTATTATTTGATAATTGATTATTTGAATTATGATTATTTGATGTATGATTAGTGATATATGATATATGAGTATTTTGACCCAAATTATCCACTTGGGTTTCTTGGGTTTCATTTTCTTTCCCAACATATCCCAATGGGTTTTCTTGGGTTTCTTCCTCTTCTTTTTTAGGTCTTCCACCATTTGCACCATTTTGTCTATTCCTCTCACATATTGCTTGATATTTTTTTTCATTCTCATCAATATATTTTTGGATAGGAATAAATACCGCATTTAATACACCACTTAATCCGCTAATTCCAGTATTTACATATTGAAAAATACCCTTAATCAATTTCCCAGCTTCTTCATCGGTTAGTTCGTTGAATACATCTTGTTGTGATTTTTTTAATAAAAAGTTATCTTTCATACGAATCCTCCCTTTAAGCTGTCTAAATCGTTTACTTTGGAACAAAGTTTTTTATTCATTAAATACCTCCGTTCCTTTGATTTTTATTCTCTTAGATGATATAATCTAAGAGTAAAATGTTTTGTTTTACATTTGATTTATGAGTTCGTCTACAACTTATAAATCTTTTTTTATTCCTTAAATTCATCAATAAAATATTCAATGATTCCGCCTCCTATTGCACCAGCTAATAAGAATGTTAAGAATCCAAACCAAGTCCAGCTACAACTCACGCCTTTTACCCAACTATAAATAGTTAGCATAAGTAAATCGTGACCGACTATATAAGCACATATCAATAAAATTATTAGTAGTGCTATATTCTTCCATTTAATCTTTAGTCTTCTTTTAGTCCTTTTCATCTTTCTATCTCCTTAATTTTTTACTGTGTAGGTGATTTTTATTTTTTCTTGTGATTCGTATAACTTTATAAGAAAATGAATCATATCCTCACCTAGATTTTTTTTAGTAGTCTTTTCTTTCATATTCAACGCCTATTTCTTCTTGCTATTATTTGAATCACTAAAGTATTTACCTAATATCCAAAGTAAAGCTATTAGTGTAAGACAAATAATAAGTGTTATTTGTACTCCTGTACTCATCTTAGTCCTCCTTATTTCTATACATATTTTCATAGACAAGATTAAAAAAATATAACATTTCCACTTCGTAAAAATCTAAAATAATAGATAGCTTGTCCAAACTTTGTAATACTGAGCCTTTTTCATATCTAGTCAATGTTCCAATATTGATCATATTTTCTTCATTTTTCTCATTGATTCCATTGATTACAGCTTCTAAAGATAAGTCTTTTCCAGCTCTTAACTTTCTAAGTTCCTCAGCTATTTTAACTTTAAGAAGTTCTATTTTATTGTTCATCGTATCACCTCCTACAATCCAATCATACTATACATATTTTCATAAGTCAATATAAATTATACAAATTTTCATAAAAAACTTGTGTTGGTGTAAAAAATATATTATAATGAGTATAGATCGGAGGTAGTCTATGAATAATTATTTTGCCGAAAACTTAAAATATTTAAGAGAAGAAAAAGGCTGGTCTCAAAGTGAATTAAGTAGACAGACAGTTAGAGTATGTAATATACACAATAAAGACTTACCTGAGGAAAAACATATTAAACCAATAACACAAGCTTCTATTGCTAGATGGGAAGCTGGAGAAAATTCACCTAGTATAGATAATTTAGTTGTTTTAGAAGAAACTCTTTTTGTAAGATTGCCTGATTTAATAGGAAAAAATTTAAAAACCAAAGAAGAGGAAAAAGTTAAATTATCTAAAGAACAGGAACAAGAACTTTTAAAAGATGTTCTTAAAAGAAAAGGATTCTTAGATGAAAATGAAGAACTAAGTGAAGACAATCTTAATATGTTGATAAATTTTGCCAAAGCAAACAAACAATTTATAATGAAAGATAATGACAAACAATAAGAATATTCCTTATAAGAAATATTCTATTAAAATAATATATAGTGTCACATCAACATTCATAGCTTCTAATTCACTATATAGCAATGATTTTAAGTCCATTATCCGCTACTCCCCCTCTCGGGGCTCTATTATAAATTTAAACAATCTATTATACCAATTATTGGAAATAAAATGTTTAGATTATCCTTAAATGGTAGATTTTAAGTATTAAATGGTAAAATTTAACAAAATTTATAGTAAAAACTACGATTCAAGTAAAAAATATGCTAGTTTAGGTATTTTTTGATATAAGAGAAAGGAAGTGTAAAAAATGAAAGCAAGAACAAGTTGGAAAACTATTATACCTGATTGTTGTTTATTCATATTTGTAATTGGACTATTTACAATATGGAAAAAGATATTTATTATTCTAACAACTAAGTTAGAAGTAAATGATACTTTGGTAGTAGGAAAAACAGGATTGATTCATACTGAGAAAATGGAATCTCCTATTAGTAAAGTCACATCAGTTAAAGTGGAACAAAATTTTTGGGGTAAGATATTCAACTATGGAGATGTTTATATAAATACTCCAGCTGGACAATATGCTTATGGTTGTATAGCTGATCCAAACAAAATTAAAGATTACCTAATAAGTAAAATGAAATAAAAAAAAGACGCCTAGAGGTGCAACTCTAAGCGTTGAATATGAAAAACCCAGACTACTAAATCAAATGAAACTAGGACTAACTAATTTCAATAGGCTTTTCGTGTTTAATTATATCACGAGAAGTGGAAAAAACGCAATAACAGGGAGTGATATAATTGAAAAAAAATATAAATGAAGTAAAGAAAGTAATAAGAGTTGCCTTATATATTAGAGTATCTACTGAAGAACAAGCCAAACGTGGATATTCTATTGAATCACAAAATACAAAACTTATAGAATATTCAAAAGAAAAAGGATATCAAGTTGTAGATATTTATATTGATGAGGGAAAATCTGCAAGAACAAAATTATCTAATAGAAAGGAATTATTAAGACTTTTAGACGACGTTGAAAATGATAAGTTTGATAGAATAATAATATGGCGTCTTGATAGATGGTTTAGAAATGTGGCAGATTTTTATAGAGTTCAAGATATTCTTGACAAATATGATGTTGATTGGGAGTGTACTGATGAAGATTATAACACAACCACATCAAACGGAAGACTCTACTTAAATATTAAATTATCTATAGCTCAAAACGAATCAGACCAAACCTCCGATAGAATAAAATTTAATTTTGAAAATATGGTTAAAAATAAAAGACCTATTTCAGGGGCTTTACCTATTGGCTATATGATAGCTGGCAAAAAAAAAGATAAACGAGTTGTAAAAGACCCTAATTTAGAACAAATGGCTATTGATATGTTTGATAAATTTGAAGAAACTCTTTCATTACGTGCAACTACTCTATACTTACACGACAATTATCCCCAGCGACCTATTGCATACGAAAGTGTTAAATCTCATTTAAAAAATAGTCTTTATTATGGATGTTACCGAGACGTAGAAAATTATTGTGAGCCATATATAACAAAAGAAAGACACAAGAAAATATATGATTTAATTATGAAAAATCACAAAAAGAATAATAAATCAACTCACCTATTTATATTTAGTGGCTTAATAAGGTGTTATGATTGCAAGACTAGAATGAGTGGCTCAACTGCAAAAAGAAAACACGCTAATGGAGAAATAATAAAATATGGAACTTATAAATGCTGTCGTCATTTCCTAGATTGTAGATGTTCAAATAATCATACTATAAATGAAAATAAATTAGAAAATTGGCTACTAGAAAATTTTATTAAAGAATTAAATAACTATACAATTAAAATAGAAGAAATTGAAGAAAAACAAATTATAAAAAATAATAAGAAAAAATTAGAAGATTTAAATTCAAGATTAGATAGATTAAATGATTTATATATTGATGGTAGAATAACTAAAGAAAAGTATGATAAAGAATATTTAGATATTCAAAATAAAATTAAAGAAAACAAAAAAGATGACAATATAAATAAAACTAGAGATTTATCTAAATACAAAAAGATTCTTAATAATAACAATGTTTTAGATTTATATTCAAAACTAGATCCTGAGAATAAAAGGAAGTTTTGGTTTGAATATATAGATTATATAACGCAAGATGAAGAAAAAGGATTCATTATATTTTTTAAATAATTAGAGTGCGTAATCATACCCCTCCATGCGTTAAGATAAGATAATTAATTTTTTGAATTCCTAAACTTTTTAAAAATAAAATGAGATTATTTTTTAAAGATTCACTTTCATTCCCAGTATCCACTAAAAGGACTTCTTTTTGATAAGGAGAAATAATTAAAGTACAATCTCCCTGACCAACATCTATAAAGTAAAAATATCCTGTAGAATCAAATTTAGGAGCGAATAAAAAAATACTCCATAGGAAAAACCAAAAAAATAATATTTTCTTTTGTTTCAAATAAATGGTAAGAAAGAAACAAAAATAATAACTCCAAAACAAATAATTAGGCATTTTAGCCACATTAATATGCGAAAATGGAAGCTGACAAAATAAGACATTGCACCATTCCATAATAGTAAATAAAAAACTTACGCCATTTAACAAATATGGAATCACAAAACTAAAAAGTAAAACGGGAAATAAAATTCCACTTAAAAATGGAATCATAATTAGATTTATAAGAATACTCCATGGATTAATCATAAACGATTGATTTAATGTAATTGGAAAACTAACAAAAAAAGCTAAAAAGCTATTTTTTAATATACGCTTCCATTTTGATTTTTCTTTTAAGGGAAAAAATAAAAAAGTAAAAGACAAACAAACAGAATATTGAAACCCAATGTTAAAAAATAAAAAAGGATTTTTTAAAAGTTGCATTCCGATATTAAGCAAATAAATCTGTTTGGACTTTAAATTTAGATTGGTTAACTCATTTAATGTTAGCAAGAAAAAAAAGTTATAAGCTCTTTCACTTGATACGGATTTTGTTAAAAAAGAATAATACAAAGATAAAAAGAAAAAAGAACATAAAATGGGGATTTTTTTAATACGAAAAAATTTTTTCAAAATTTGTTGCACAATCCCAAAAAGAAAACCTAAATGAAGGCCAGATATAACAAAAAGATGACTAATTCCATTTTCTCGAAATATTTGTTCTCTTTTTTTACTCCAATTTTCCTTAATCCCTAATAACAAAGTTTTATAATAAACACTTTCTTTTTTCTTTTCTAAATAATCTCTAAAAGATTCATGGATTTTTTCATGAATCGATCCACTTTTAAAGCATTCTATTTTATTACTAACAATATAATAATCATATCCAATGGATTTTAAATATTTTTGATAGTTGAAAGTATTAGGAATCGTATTCTTAGAAGGTATTATTTTCTTTCCATTACCTTTTATCAAATTACCATATTGAATTACTTCTTTTAATGTTTCTTCTTCCCCTTCTTGATAATTATAAAATATCAATTCTTTTTTACTTCCCTTTTTTAAAGTTAGTTTTATTTTTTTAGATTGGAAATCCCAAATGTATTCCACTATTTTTCCTTCAAAAGAAATAGCTTCTTCTTTCGCTTCTAAAAATGGTTGTTGCAAAAAGATAAAAATATATAGAAAAATAAAAACAATCCAAAGTCCCCAAAATATTTTAGAGTGTAATATAATTTTTAATTTTTTCGTATAATACTTCTCCAATACCTTTGACTTCCTTTAATTCTTCCACTTTTTGAAACCCATGATTCCTCGTTCGATATTCTATAATTTGAATTGCTTTTGATTCACCAATTCCTTCTAGTGTCATTAATTCTTCTTTCGTCGCCTTATTTAATGAAATTTTTTGATTTTCTGGTTCTGTTTTATGAAACGAATCAATAACCGATTCTTTGATTCCAATTTCTTTTGAAATTTCTCCTTCTGAGTCATTTTTTATATCACAACTCATTTTTTTCTGATATTCTTCCTTTGAAAAAATATAAATTACCATTTCATCCGTTACTTTTTTACTCAAATTAATATTTTCAGTCGTGGCAGTTTCTAATAAACCTCCAGCGAATTCAATGACCTCATAAATTCTCGTATTTTCTGCTACTTCATATACTCCTGGATTTTTTATTGCCCCTTTCACATCGACTCGCCAAGAATTTACTGTATTTTTTTCGTATTCTTTTTCTTCTTTAGTCTCTTCTAAAACATTTATTTCTTCTTCTGTTTTTCCAATTTCTTCTATCAAAGTTTCTTCTTCACTAGGTTCTATTGACATTGCAAAAGCGCTTCCAATTCCTCCAATTAATAAAATAACCAATACGATAATGATTGATTTATGATGATAAAAATAATCTGAAATACTATCCATAATGACCTCCTCATTACTTATATTTCAGATTATTTTCTCATTTCCTTTATTTTTTTCCTAACATTGCAATTTCTCTTTTCACTTGATTATTTTTTGTTTCAATTGCCACTCTTTGAACTACAAATAACATAATCAGAATGTTGATGGTAAATGAACCTCCATAACTTAAAAAAGGAAGTGGAATTCCCGTTAAAGGAATTAAAGCTAAAACTCCCATCAAATTAATCAATAAATGAAATAAAAGCAGGAGAAAAGTCCCATAAGCTAAAATAGAACCTCTTGGATTATCAGCCATTTTGGCAATTCTTAAAATACGATAAAGAATAAAACCATAGCCAATAATTACCAAGATACCAACGAATAGTCCTAACTCTTCTACTAAAATAGGAAAAATAAAATCGGTATGTGCTTCTGGTAAATACATATATTTTTGAGAAGAATTTCCTAATCCTGCTCCAAAGATTCCACCATTATGAATAGCAATAAAGCCATTGCAAACTTGATATCCTGTATTTTCTTGATAACGACTACAAGGATTTTTAAATTGCAAGCGATCCATTTGCATAGCATTTAAAAGCTCGGTTCCTTGATATAAAAACACAATGGTTAAGATACCAACTCCAATTGCACCCATTTTAAATAATTTTGCTTTTCCATGTTTATCAAATGGAATGATCAAAAAAAGAAAAAAAGAAATTCCAGCAATTACAATGGCTCCACCTAAATCGGGTTGCATTGCTACCAAAATAAAAAAGAAAATTGCAACAGCAACGGGAATTAAATTATAATAAAGTGATTTTCTTTTTTTTAAAGATTTATTATAAAAAACTGCCATATAAATAATAATGATTGATTTAGAAAATTCACTTGGTTGAAAACTAAAAAAACCTAAATCATACCAACTTTGAGCACCATTTGAAATTTTACCATATAAAAATAATCCGATGAGAGCCACTAAAATTCCTACAACTAAAAACGGTGTAAATAATTTATATTTACTAGTTGGTAGTCTTAAAACAATGATAAATCCTACCAAAAAAGAACAAAAAACAAAAATGAATTGTCTTACAAAAAAATAATAAGAAGATACTTTATATCTTAATACAGCGGAAACACTAGAAGCGCTTAAAATCATTATAAGTCCTAAAATTGAATAAAGAATTGTTAGAACAAGTAGTGGCATATCCATTTTTCGTATGATATTTTTCATATCCTCACCTATTTTATATTTTATCATAAGTTGATTCAAATGGAAAATAGATTCGATTTACCATTTTTTAGGAAGATTTATTTTTCCTTAAAAAAAAGAAAAGAAATTCATCTTTTTTATTGTCAAAAAAAGAACCTCTTTAATACACTATAATAGATACATAAAGGAGGTAAAAATATGTATTATTATGGAAATAATGGATACTATGGTGGCGGTTATGGCTATCAACAACCTTGTTGTAATACAGGTTATGCTGGTTATACTTCTGGTTATGGTGTCGGAGCTGCAATCTGGATCGTTTTATTTATCTTACTTGTAATCATTATTGGTGCTGGTTGGAGTTTTGGTGGAAATAATTATAACAACTAATCTTCCAAGCATCCAAAAAATAGACCCCAAAAGGGTTTATTTTTATTTGATTGCTAATTGAGCAATCGCTTTGGCATCTTCTAAAGTTTCGCAAGCACATAAAAATAAATTGATATGACAAAAATGAATCGAAGAAATACCTGTAAGCTCTACTAATTCATCTTTGCTTTTTCCTCCCCATTCTTTTGGAAATTCACGACGTTTTTCATGACTGTGAATGCTTTTTTCAATAGCTCGAATGTTATATCCTCCTCGATTGGATGGAAAAATAGCAAATAAAATATTTTTCGCTTGTTCTTGTTTACTGGAAAGTAAAAAATCCATAAATGGTAAATAGGTATCCAAAATTAAAATGGGTCCTTCACATTTTGATATTGCTTCTTCTACTTTATTTTTTGCTTCAAATTTATCGATGATTCTTTTTTCGATACGATTATAGATAAGTTCTCCAACAAAAAGACCATTTAAAAAGGAATCCTCTTCTTCTTTCCAAGTTTTATTAAACAATTCAATAATTCCAGATAAGGTTGTTATTTTATAATCTTTTGGATTACTTGGAAAGACACCATTGTCGATAGCATCAATTTGCATAATAAACTCTTTTAAAAAGATTTCATAACAAGAATCAATTTCTTCTACATTTAATTGTTTTAAATATTTTTTTCCATATTTTTCAAACAATAAACCAAAAGAAGAATATTTAATTCCATTTTCTCTAATTCTAGCATTATTCCCATGGTGATCAAATTCACCATAACCAATATCAAAAATAATTTTATCTGGATACTTTCCAGTAATTTCATTTGCACGATATAAATAAATATCCTGCATTTTTGAGAGAAAAATAGTTGTAAAAATATCATCTGCATGAAAAGAACCTGCATGGGTAATCGCATTTGCTTCTTCTATCTTACTCACTAATTGAATCATAAATATCACCTTTTCATATCTCTTTATTATACCGGATACTTTTCGTATTTTCTCTTTTTTCTTTCTTTTTTTTAAATTTATGATAAAATATTATCGTTATGAGGGGCGAAATTTTATGAAATTACCAAATCTAATCATATTAGACGAAAAAGATAAACGTTTACGTCAAAAAAGTAAAAATGTTTCTTTTCCTTTATCGGAAGACGAAAAGAAATTAATTTTAGATATGCAAACTTATTTAAAAATGAGCCAAATTGAAGAAACTAGAGAACAATATGACTTACGTGCAGGAACAGGATTATCTGCTGTTCAACTTGGTATTTTAAAACGTTTTTTTGTTATTGTTGATGAATACGAAGAAGGAAAATTTCGAAATTATATTGTCATTAATCCCAAAATAAAAAGTATGAGTGAAGAATTGATCTATGTTGGAGAAGGAGAAGGCTGTTTAAGTGTCAATCGAGAAACCGAAGGAATTGTTCCAAGATATGCTAGAATGACAGTTGAAGCGTATGATATTGATGGTAATTTATATACAATCCGCGTACGAGAAGAAATATCAATTATTTTTCAACATGAAATGGATCATTTAGATGGAATTTTATTTGTCGATCGCATCGACTCGAAAAATCCTTTTAAAGACGCTAATTTAATGCGTGAAATATAAAAATTAGGAAACTTATTTTATTTCCTAATTTTTATTTTCTTCCAATGTTTCTTCTACTTTTTCTTGAAATGGCTCAAAAGTTATTTGAGTTAATGCTATATTTTGATATGGATTTTTTAATACGGTAACCCGATAATTTTCATTTATCTTATCACTTCTTCGATATTCATATTGCATAATGGTATCATTTTGTTTCTCAAGCTCTAACTGCCCCATCTTTTTAAGTACATCTTTTAATTCAATATATTTTTCTTCTAAAACCATCTTTAAAGGAGCTGTTACGGTTCCATAATTTACCGAAACCTTCCAAACACAAATTCCATTATATATTTGATCTTCATATTGAAACAAAGGATAAATTTCATTAGTACATCCAGGTACTGTATCAATAGATAATGTAAATTCTTGATAATCTTTAATATATCGAAGTCTTTCTGGCGTTTGAATTGCGTAAAGATGATGCATTAAAAAAACAAAACAAATACCAATTCCTAATATGCACCCAATGACAAAAAAATACAAACTCATTTTAGTACGCTTGATATGACTCCTTTTTTTCTTTTCCATACCATTTCTCCTTTTTTATAAATCTTATGATTTATTATAGCATTCTAGGAAAAAATAGAAAAGATTTCTTACAAAATTTTTCAAAAAAAGGAAAAAATTTTATAAATCACATTTTCGAATTAAATAAATTTTTTTCCCTTTATAAAAAGCATAAAATACATCGCTGACATTTAAATTTTTTTGAGACAATTCTTTTTTTAACCAATACTCACTTTTATGAATATATTCTAAAGCTTTTTTCTGCATGTTTCCATCCAAAATAAGAGGCATTGGATAATCCGAACGTAATCGGAAAAAATTATATTTAAAAATAGATAATTTTCCATTTGGTTCCAAAAAAGCATATTCTACTTCCTCGATACTTTTAATTGATTTTTGACGCAAACTAAGAAGCAAATCATCCATAGAATAACGTTGACGTACCATTTCTCGATAATTTACTTTCCCATTAACGACAATTAAAGAAGGTTTTCCTCCAAAAAAAGTACGAAAAGTTCTAGATTTAATACTGACAAAAGCAAGCAATAATTCTAAACCTACTAATAGAGATAGTGGCACAATTGTCATCCAAATGGAAGCGTCAATATTTTCAATACTAATTGCTACTAATTCTGCAATCAAAATGGAAACGATTAAATCAATAATTCCCAACTGACCAATTTCTCGTTTTCCCATTATTCGATATAAAAGAACAATAAAGAAATAGAAAAATGTCGTTCGAATTAAGATTTTAAAAATTTCATTCATATTATCACCACTAGTATTATGGTCGACAGAATAATATTTTAATCACAATCATACAATTTAACAAAGGATTTGATAAAATGAAACAATTAAAACATTATGGAAAAGTTTTACTTTTATTTACAGGAAGTAGCATTATTTTATCTCTACTTCTTAGTCTATTAAATTATTGCAACATTTTTATTGGGAAAACAACCCATATTATATTAATATTTTATATGATTTGTATGACTTTTTATATTGGATACTCATCTGGAAAACTAGCTGAAAAAAAAGGGTATTTAGAAGGACTTAAAATAGGTGGCATTTTAATATTATCTCTTATCTTTATTAATATGATTTTTTTCTGGTCCCCATTCACTATTTCTCGAATAATCTATTATATGATTCTGCTAATCGTTAGTATTGTAAGTGCAATGATTGGAATCAACAAAAAAAAGAAGAATTAGATTTAAATAAACAGAGCTAACTTCTTTTTTTATTTTATCATTTTATATTACTAAGACAATACGAAAACCATGATTCACAGACACACTACCAGTATGAAGATTGAACGCAAACTCTCCAGAACCATTACCACCATGAAGTGCGCTACCGCGTAGGAACCAAGGGTTCAGAGTCCAAACAAACATGACTCATTTTCTTGAACAAATACTTTTTGCCATAAAGCGTAACTAATTCCTACTACCATAATTAGTAAAAATAGAATCCCAGTTAGAAGCTATACTTTCTTTTCTTTTTCTTTCATTTACTCCACCACTTTCGTTTTATCTACAGTTTTAATATATCTATCTTATCTAATTATAGTTTACCATGTTTTTTATGAAATAAGTATTTTTTGCTTTTATTTTTAATATTTTAATATTTTTACAAGTAATATCAATAAAAAAAGACTTAATTATAAAAGTCTATTTATAAAACACTTTCTTCTGGAGCTTTACTTTACCATAACGTCACATTTATTCCTAAAATTTTATCTTTATCTTAATTATTGAAAAAAGTAACTTTAAAGTTTTTTTCTTCTAATAACATTGAATCATCAAATACTTGTTTTGTTTTAGGATTTACCACATCTTCCTTTAAAAATCCTTTTTCTTTTAAATCACCTATAGTTATTTTAGGCTCTGTACAAATTTGTTTTTGATAACATTCTTCTGCGCTTTCTAAAATTTTTTTTGTCGCCACTTCATATAACCGTTCCATGTGATTTTGATAAATTTTAATCGTAGTTGGTAGAACAATGATTAAAATAGCTCCAATGAAAGTAAGAAATAAAATAATTTTATTTTTGTTCATATTTTTCACCATAATAATTTTTAACAAATTCATCTCGAAACATTAAAAGATTATCTTTTTTAATTGATTCCCGAATTTCTTCCATCAAGTGAACTAAAAAACGAATATTATGAATGGATAACAAACGAGACCCAAAAGTTTCTTCAGAAACAATTAAATGTCGAAGGTAAGATTTCGTGTAATTTTTGCAAGCATAACAATCACAAAACTCACAAATTGGAGTAAAATCTTCTTTATATTTTGCATTTTTTAAATTAATTTTTCCAAATTTCGTTAAAGCATGTCCATGTCTTGCCAGACGAGTCGGACTCACACAATCAAATAAATCAATTCCTCGAATGACACCTTCTATTAAATCAATCGGTTCTCCAATCCCCATTAAATATCGAAGTTTATTTTCTGGTAAATAAGGAACAGAATAATCGATTGCTTTGTACATATCTTCTTTCGATTCATTATCATTGGCAACACCTCCAACACTATAACCATCAAAATCCAACTTAACCGTTTCTTTCGCACTCAATTCTCTTAAATCTTGATAAGGACCACCTTGAACAATTCCAAATAACATCTGATTATTATTTTGATGTACACTTTTTCCACGTTTTGCCCACCTAAGAGTTCTTTCAACACTTTTTCTTAAATACTCATAATCTGCTTTAGCAGGAGGACATTCATCGAAACTCATAGCTATATCACTATCTAATTTATTTTGAATTTCAATTGATAATTCAGGAGTTAATAATAATTTTTGTCCGTCAATATGACTTTTAAAAAAAACTCCTTCTTCCGTAATATCTTTTTTCTTATTTTTTGCTAAAGAAAAAACTTGATATCCTCCAGAATCTGTTAAAATAGGTCCATCATAATTCATAAATTTATGAAGTCCTCCCGCTTTTTTTACAATATCTTCTCCAGGACGTAACCATAAATGATAAGTATTAGACAAAATAATTCCGGCTTTTATTTCTTTTATTTCTTCCGGACTTAACGTTTTCACAGTTGCTTGAGTACCTACTGGCATAAACATTGGCGTCTCATAAGTTTTGCCATTATAAATAAAAGAACCTAATCTTGCTTTTGTATTTTTTTCTTTTTTTTCCAATTGAAATTGTAATTTCATATATTTCACCACTCCTATTATAACATTCATTTTAAACATTAGTCTTTGAATTCATTTCTTTTTACACATTGAATTCATTTCTTTTTACACAATCATTTTCAAAATAAAAAAGAGAATTAAAATTCTCGAATTGTTTTACTAATCGCATCAAAATCATCAAAAGCAAATTCATAACTATTTTTATTCAGCATGTTTTTCAAAACAATTTTTTGATTCTTTACTTCATCTTCTCCTAAAATGATAACAAAAGGAATTTTTTCTCGATCAATCGTATTTAAAATTTTATTTAATTTTCGCTCATTATATTGAATATCTACTTTAATTTTTCTTTTACGAAGCTCATTTGCTAACATTAAAGACTCACTTTTTGTATTTAAAGGGATTACAAACAAATCGACAAAATTTCTTTCCGTTTCTATTTTTTGTTCATTCAAAACTTCAACAATAGCATCTAAGCCAAAACTGCATCCAACAGCGGGATATTCTTGTCCGTCATCAATAAAATTAGTAATAATTTTATCATATCTACCACCACCACCGATAGCAGAAGTCATTTTACTATTTTTAGCAAAAACTTCAAATACCGTACCAGTATAAATATCAAGTCCTCTTGCTAAGGTTAAATCAATACTCGTATTTTCTGAAATCCCAAGAACCGTTAAATAGTTTTGTACTTCTCTTAATTCTTTCATACCTTCTTGAAGCATGACATTATCTGTCTTCTGAAATTTTGATAAAATCCCATCAAATCCCATACGAAAATATTCATATAATTTTTCGATTTGTTCTTCTGTCATACCACAACAAACAAATTCTTTTTTTATCTCTTCTTTTGATAATTTTTTAAATTTATCAATTACCGTAATCACAGAAGTCATCTTTTCTTCTTCCACTCCACAAATTTGCAAAATACCTGTCATGAGCTTTCGATTATTATAATCGACGGTATAAGAAATATTTAATTTATTGAAAGCATGAATGTACAAACTAATTAATTCAGCATCAATGAAAACATCATTTACTCCAACCACATCAACATCACATTGAATAAATTCACGATTTCTACCAACTTTTACAGGACCATCTCGAAAAACTTTTCCAATTTCATATCGTTTAAAAGGCAATGGTAAATCTTTTGTAAGAGTAATTAATTTTGCAAAAGGAACGGTTAAATCATAACGAAGAGCTAAATTTCTTTCGCCTTGATCCGATAAATGATAAACTTCTTTTAAAATTTCTGCTCCTCCACCATATTTACTAGCTAACACATCATAATAACAAAGAGTTGGCGTTACTACAGGCAGATATCCAAAAGATTCAAAAACTTCAGTTAAACAATTGGTAACTTTATTTCTAATCTGCTGTTCTTTTGGTAAATAATCAAATGTTCCTTTCACATTACGAATTTCCATACTTTTCATGACTCTCACCTCAGTTTTTCTCTATTTATTATATATATTTTTTTTGAAAATTACTAGTTTTTACTTTAAGTTTATTAAAAAAAAGAACAGCATAATTTCATTTTAATCAATCTTTATTTCGTGTTCTTTTTTATTCACTTCTTCTTTTTTCAATAATTCATTATTCTTTTAATAATATGTTTCGAACTGCTGCAATAATATTTTCTTCTTTATAATACTTTTGAGTTTCAAAACGAAGCAAAGGAATTTGACATTTTTTAGCGATCGAATCTTTCAAGCGATCTCTTCTTTGTTGATTCTTATTATTTTTGTGATAATAAAAACCATCCACTTCAATAAATAACACTGGTTGCTTATCTAGAACATGATAAACGACAAAGTCAAAGGAAGAATTATTTCGAATAAAATTTCTTTCTTCTTCTATAAACTTATCATTTTCTCTAAAAATTTCTTTTAAAAAAATCTGTCCTGTATAAGAATAATCTTTGTATTCTTCTTTTTGTAACTCTTTTGTTAAAATGGCATCCATAATATTTTCACTTTTGTAACGATATCGATTTAATAAACGCTTACTAAGATCATTTAAACTATCATGATAATTTTGATATAACAAATCAAAAACAGAAATCAAATTACTTTCTATAATTTCAGAATCCATAGTATGATATTTCATATATTTTAATAACGCTTTGACTTCTGTACCCATTTTTTTAAATAAGTCATGATCGGTCACCAACATAAACTGACGAATTGCTCTTGATACTGCGACATTAAGCATACAAGGATCATCAACAAAATGAATATTTTTTTTGCCATAATAACTACTATCGATAACCGTAGACAAAATCATTAATTTTTTTTCTCTTCCTTGAAATTTATGGATCGTATCACTTTCCATAGCTTCTTCTAATGCTTTCGATATTTCATCCGCTTGAAAACGATATGGTGTAGTAATGCCAATATCCTCATCTTGATATTCTTCGACAATTCCACTTTTTAAAACTTCTTCTTTTATTACTTCCATTTCTTGCTCATTATAATTATCACATTTGTTTTTCAGTTTTTTTTGTTTCATATGATTTCCAGGCGCACAATGATATATAATAAGAGGCTTTTTAATATTTTGATGATTTTTTTCATCAAAAAAAGGAATTAATTGACCATCATAATATCTTTGATTACAAAATTCAATAATTTTAGAATAACATCGATAGTGTTCTTTTAATGTCACAGATAAAATATCTGGATACAATGAGAAAAAAGAAGATAATAAATTTTGCTTAAAATAATCATAACAAATTTCTACATTGGAATAAGATAATTCTTTTTTGATTTTTTTATCTACAATTTGTGGAAGCTGTTTGGTATCTCCAACAATGACAGCGTTTTTAGCAGCAGATAAAGCAAGGGAGCCAGCTAATAAATCAACTTGCGAGGATTCATCAATAATTACATAGTCAAAAAGAAAATTTTTTGGAATACAATTTCGAAGTGAATAGGTTGTACTAAGAATAACAGGAAAAGAATCAATAAACTCATAGATGTGTTGTTTATAAGAAAAATACTCAAAATCATTTGTTTTTCCTTGATATTTTTCATACAAAAAAGCCTGAAATATCTCATTGGACAAAGTAACATGTTTCTTTTGTAAATTTTCAAATTTTTGCGTTTCTAATACATTTTTCAAATTGTCATATTCTTGTTCTAATTGAGCTAATTTTAATTCATAATAATTTTTTTCAAATATAATATTATGGAAAAAAGAGAGCTATCTATCTTTTTCATTCCATATTTAAATGAAAGTTTTAGTTTTTGAAAAAAAGGAAAAAAAACTTTTTGATTCAATAATAACTGACAATCAAACAAACACTCAAATAGTTGTTCTTCATTTTGAAAAGTTAATTGATTTAAAATTTGTTGTTCACGATTTTGCTGTTCATAGAATTGTAAAAAATATTTTTTTTCTAGTTTTAATTTTTCAATATCTCGTTCCAATTCAGATTTGCGATTATTTTTTTCTAATAATTTATTCAATTGATCATTTAAATTATCTAATTCATTATATAAATCTTGTAAATTTTTAACTAGATGAAATTCTTCTATTTGTGGTTTCATTAAATTTTCAAAAAACATTTTTCTATAATCATCTTTTCCCAAATGGGCACAAAGAAAAGCATATCCAGCTTTTCCTAATTTTTCTTTCACATTTTTTACTGCTTCATTATTATTAGAAACAACCGCAATGGTTTTTCCTTGCATTACTAAATTGGCAATAATATTTAAAATGGTTTGTGTTTTTCCTGTGCCAGGAGGCCCTTCTATAATTGATACATTACTTTGATAAATATTTTCAACCGCTTTTTTTTGACTTAAATTAAAGCCAAAAGGAAAAATTAACGATGGAAAAGACGAACTATTTTTTTCAAGAGGTTTTTTTTGAAGATAATAACTTAAAACACTTTCTGATAAAATATAATTGATTTTATGAAATTCTCGTTCTAAAAAAGTTTCTTCGGATTGATATTTTGGCTTTTCTTTTTCTTCACTTTTAACATACGTTGCAATTTCTTGAAAATATTCCATAATAGATACTTCAGAAGTTTTGGAGCAAGTCCGAAATTCAATTTCATCATAAAAAAAGAAATCGGTTGCATCATTTTGAAAAAATATTTTCAAATATTCTTCAAAACGTATGACTTTTTTCACATTTAATAATCTCTGATTTTGAAAGAAAAGATCTTGATTTTCATAGGATACTGGTTCCGCCGTTTCTTTTTTTATGACATTTTCTTTTCCATAAGAATAAACATTCTCATTTTTAAATTTAATTTCTACTCGTTCATCCTGATAAGTAATTTGTTCAATTTCTTTTGTTCTATCTTTTCCTTTTAAAAGAATTAAAATTTTTTGTTCATCCATATTCACTTCACCAAATATGGCTTATTTTACCATAAAATGGAAAAAAGTAAAATTATTTTGGTACTTGGATAATTTTCATATTTGTGTAATATTTTCGTAATACTTCATCATCATAGTATGTATCAAAAAATTCTCCTATAAAAGTAATTGGTTCATAACCTTTTAATCGAAACCTTTGACGAAATAAAGCACCATACGAAATTGTAAAATCAAGGATTAAAAAGAAGATTAAAATAGAGCTGAAAACATATCCAAATTTTTTGGGAAAGTTTTCAACAAAACGAGCAACCATGGGATATATTACTTTTGCAAACAAAAGCCCTAGAAGTCCCCATACTATCATAAATGGGATGGTCGTTCTTCCATTTAAATTTAAAAAATCATTGCTATAATCCCAAGAGATGGTTCCCAAAAAAGTCTCTTGTAAAAAGCTTACCATATATTCAAAAAATCCACCGATAAAAGCGGATTTTAAGAATGTATAAAAATTGCTTTTTGGTTTTCGAATTAAAAAAATAGCAAATAAGACAGAGCCAAATCCATAAATAGGACTTATTGGTCCATAAATAACTCCTCTTCTTAATTGCCAAACCAATTCATTATGATAATGATAATGAATAAACAAATTTAATATTTGTTCATAATAAGCACCAAAGATAGAACCAAATAAAAAAATCCAAAATAATTTCCAAAAGCAAATTCCTTCTGCAAATTTCTTTTCTTTCATACACGTTACTCCCAAAATTTAATAAAATTATTTTAACATAAGAAATCGTTTTTGGCAAAAATTGGAGATTTTTTTAAGTTAAAATGATTCGAAAACTTCCTTGGGAAGAAACAGAACCACTATCATATCCAAAAGAAAATACTCCGGCGTCGGTTCCATGATAATATAAGGCACCTCGGTAAAGCCAAGGATATCCATAACCAACAAACCAAGATTCATCTTGATACCATGAACTAATTTGTCTTGTTTTAGATCCATAAATTACATTTCCAAAGGGACCCATTTCTCCTATGGCGTCTCCTAAAATGCGACGGTTGTAATATTTATCATTTGTTCCATTGCCATAAGAATTATAATATTTATTTTCAGGTAATGATATTCCTGTCGCATTACCACTCGTATTACAAAATGGTCCCGTAAAGCCACTGGTATTGGAATTATCTTTTCCTACACAAGGTTGTCCATTTGAATGAAGCATCACTCCCATCACATATTCAAAAGCTCCTCCACTCATATCATATATTCCGGTGATATTTCCTGTGGTACTTGCCAAATACCCTACTTCACTATTGTATCTCTTTGTATAGGTTCCATCTACATTCAATGAGGTTCCTTCATAATGATTGCAATCTTGATTATCTCCAGTGTATCCACAAGTAGGTTCATTTACAGCACTATATCCTGTTATAAAATTACTGTTGTTATTTATTCTTACGCTATTTCTACTTCCATACACACTATGTTGTAAATAGGAAACGGCTCCCCATTCCGTGTTCTTCATCATGTGACTATTATATTCTCTTTTATAAGAAGAACTATTTAAGTGCATATTAGCAACTTGGATTCCTCTCCAAGAATATACATTTGGTTTGATTTCTACTTGTTCTGGATTATTAATATTTTGTTCGGCTTCTGCTGTACTATTAGCTCCTTTGTATCCCGTTTCAAACTTTCCTACCCATAACCCTTTGGTTCCAAAGGCTTGGAAGGCTGGATGAGTCATGTAATCTCCTACACTACAGTTTCCACTTTCTCCACTTACTCCTGGTGTTTTACATTCACCACTTTTTTCATCCACAGTATCATATTCTCCAAAGATAACTTCTATATCATGAACTTTATTTGAATTGATACTTGTTAATCCTTCATAGTTTCCTAAGTCCCATAATTTGTAGCGATACTTTGGTATCCATACAA
>CAOKKL010000025.1 GCA_948469065.1 uncultured Mycoplasmatota bacterium
ACAGTGAAGTAGGATATTTATCTAGTACTACAGGAAATATTAGTGGAGTATATGATATGAGTGGTGGTAATTGGGAATATACCATGGGAGTAATGCTTCATACAAGTGGAGTTCCATGTGTCGGAAGAGATGCAACATATACCAGTGGTTTTGCTGGTCCTTATTGTAATACTAGTGGCAATGCTACAGGAATACCTTTACCAGAAAATAAGTATTATGATAGTTATGTATATGGAAATAATTACATGAATTATAATCGCCGAATTTTAGGAGATGCCACTGGAGAAATGGGACCATTTGGAAGTGCCACTTATGGAGCCCAAACAAGACAAATTGGTTCTTGGCATCATGACGATAGTTTTTTTATCTTTGATAAATTTCCTTGGTTTGTTCGTGGTACTGATTATTTGTTAGGACTTAATGCTGGCTCATTTGCTTTCTTCTATATGATGGGAAAAGCAGATGCACAGTATGGTTATCGAATTGTATTAGCATTTTAAGTTTTATATTATAAATGAATGTAAATAATTTTGATAATTTACTTATTTTTTAGGAGATAATGTTATACTAAATTAGTAAAAGGAGAAATGAAATGTCTAAAATAAAAAATGTATATGCAAGAGAAGTATTGGATTCCAGAGGAAATCCGACCGTAGAGGTGGAAGTAACTTTAGAAAGTGGTGCTTTTGGTAGAGCGATGGTTCCAAGTGGTGCATCGACTGGGGAAAGAGAAGCTTTGGAATTAAGAGATCAAGATGAAAAAAGATTTCTTGGAAAAGGTGTTTTAAAAGCAGTTTCTAATGTAAATCAAATTTTAAAACCGCTTGTGGTTGGTCAAGAAGTGACGGATCAAGCTAGTATAGATCAAATTTTAATTCAAGCAGATGGTACCAAAGATAAATCAAAATATGGTGCCAATGCTCTTTTGGGAATTAGTCTTGCAGTTTCACATGCAGCTACTAATGAAATGGGAATTTCGTTATTTCGTTATTTCGGTGGGGAAGATGCAAAAACATTACCCATTCCGATGATAAATATATTAAATGGTGGAAGTCATGCCGATAGTTCTATTGATTTTCAAGAATATATGATTATGCCAATTGGTGCCAATTCTATGAAAGAAGCTATTCGAATGGGTTCGGAAGTATTTCATCATTTAAAAAATATTTTAAAAGAAAAAGGGCAAATTACAGCAGTAGGTGATGAAGGAGGGTTTGCACCCAATTTAGAAGACAATGAAGCTCCTTTAAAATGTATTGTGGAAGCAATTAAAAAAGCGGGCTATATTCCAGGAGAAGATATTTCTATTGCGATGGATGTTGCTGCGAGCGAATTTTATAATCCTGAAACAAATTTATATGATTTAAAGAAAAGTAATCAAGGCTCTAAAACGACAGAGGAAATGATTACTTGGTATGAAGAATTAATTCATAAGTATCCTATTTTATCGATTGAAGATGGGTTAGGAGAAAACGATTGGGATGGTTGGAAAAAATTAACGGAACGATTGGGGAACAAAATTCAAATTGTTGGAGACGATTTATTTGTAACGAATTCCTCTATTTTAGCTCTTGGAATTCAAAAAGGAATTGCTAATTCTATTTTAATCAAAGTAAATCAAATTGGGACAGTATCTGAAACTATGAATGCGATTGAGTTGGCAAAGAAAAACGGTTACACGGCTATTGTTTCTCATCGTTCTGGCGAAACCGAAGATACAACGATTGCTGATTTAGCAGTTGCTTTTAATACTGGTTTTATTAAAACCGGTTCTATGTCTAGATCAGAGCGTATTTGTAAATATAATCAATTAATTCGTATTGAAGAGGAATTAAAAGAGACATCTATTTATCCAAAAAGAAAAGCATTCTATAATATTTATAAAGATTAAAAAAGGGCATGATTCATGCCTTTTTTTATCCCATTATTTCTCCACCATTGTTATGAATTACTTGTCCAGTTATATAGCTTGAATCATCACTTGCTAAAAAAACATAAGTAGGTGCTAGTTCATAGGGCATAGCTCCTCTTGCCATAGCTGAATCTGCTCCTAATGTTGGAATTTTTTCTTTTACCCAACAATTTGGTTGAAGTGGAGTCCAAAAAAATCCTGGTGCAATTGCATTGACACGTATTTTTTTTAAAGCAAGATTTCGTGCCAGTGACCTTGTAAATCCTACAATAGCTCCTTTGGTAGTAACATAATCAATTAATTGAGGTTCTCCTTTAAATGTAGTAATCGAAGTTAAATTAATAATAGAATCTCCTTCTTTTAAATAAGGTAAACAAGCTTTTGTTAAGTAAAACATTCCATAAACATTTACTTTCATCGTCCAATCAAATTGTTCTTCATCAATTTCCTCTAAAGAATCGGCTTGGTATTGTACTCCGGCATTGTTAACTAAAATATCGATTTTTCCAAAGTGATTTAATGTTTTTTCTACTATTTCCTTTGAAAAATTTGGGTCCGATAAATCACCTGATATTAAAAGACATTGTCTTCCATATTTTAAAATACAATCTTTGGTTTCTAAAGCATCTTGATGTTCATCAAAATAAGGAATTACAACATCAGCACCTTCTTTGGCAAAAGCAATAGCAGCAGCACGCCCAAGTCCACTGTCTCCTCCCGTAATAATTGCTACTTTATTTTTTAATTTATCACTACCAATATAATTTGGATTATCAAAAATAGGTCTTGGCTCCATGATATATTCTTTTCCTACCAATTCTCTTTGTTGCTGTGGAGGTGCTAAGACATTGTATTTTGATATTTTCACTCCTTCCTTATTTTGATAAATATAAGTATCTCTTCCAAAAGTATATTTTCCTTTCATTTATTCATCCTCCTTCTTTTATTTTATGTGTTTTTTGCCTAGGTGTTCATATTCAAACTTATTATTATTTGACGAATGATTTAAAATGTGTTAAATTATAGTCTTATTCGAGGGGAAAGAATATGTTAAAAAAAATGAATGAGATAAAAGAGCAACTTCTTTTAAGAAGAGCTTATATTACTACTAAAACGATTCCATCTAAAAAGGAAGCGAAAGCATTAGACGATAGAATTAACGAATTAAATGAATTAATTCAATATATAAAATTTTACAATAGCATACCAGATACTTTTGAAGAATTTTCAAAAAGTGGATTAAAAGAGCAAATAATAGAAGAATTTCAAAAACAATTTTTTAAAGAGAAAGGAAAAAAATTAAAAGGTATTTATGATGAAGAAGAAATTGAACAATTAGCAAACGAAAATCAAATATTATATCGGCAAATAGATCAAGTAAAAAAAATATTAAAACCTAATCTTTCTAAATTTCATGAAGAGACAATGCGTTTTTTGTATCCAATTTATTTAAGAGATGAGCAAGCGTGTCGATGTATTTTGTTTAGCGATAAATTTGAAAAATATATTCCATTTCTTATGGATGAAAAAGAACAAGCATTTTATTATGAAATTCGAAATTTTATTCAAAATTCTAATGTGAAATCTCCAAAAGCGTTTGCTACGAAAATATATCAGAAATTAACAGAAAACCCGAAATTTTTAGCTTATGTTAAAGAACCAGATGTGTTTTTTAATCAACTTTATTCCTTCTTAATTCAAAAATATGGAACTCCTATATTTCAAATGGATTTTGGTAAAAAAAAGTTTCTGGCTTGCGGAAGTATTTCTGAAAAATTAGATTTTTTTCGAATGTTTGAAGAAACCAAAATAAAAGATTTACGAGAAACAGCTAAAAATTTGCAAGTACAGTATGATTTTGAAATGAATCAATGGAAAGAGAAAAATTTACCTCATAAATACCAAGAATTAAAAAATAATGTAAAAATTTACATTTATAATAAATTAAATCAAATTATGAGAAGTCAGTATCAAGATGAAGATTTGATTACTTATGGTTTGGATTTCAAAAATTATCTATTTCAAATCTATCAATATATAGTGAAAAAAAGAAATTATGTTTCAGTGAATCAATTTTATCAATTTTTATCCCAATCAAAACAGAGTACTTTAAAAATTTCTAGTGAATTTGAAATAGAGTTTCCAAATGAGAAAGAAGAAAAAAAACCGAAAAGTAATTCTGGCACAAAATTTCAAAAAATCAAATCATTTTTTTCTTCGTTATTTCAAAAAGGGGATAAATTAAACTATGTTCCCCGCTTTGATAAAGATGAACAAGAAAAAAGAATGATACATAAAGATTATTTGTATCATTTAGGAAAACAAAATGTGGAGTCGATCATTGTTCAATTTCAAAGTCTTTTCTCTCAATCTAAATGGAAAGAGGAAATGATAGAAGAATATCCAATTTTGAGTAAAAATCCAGATGATATAACGGTTTCCGATTTAAAAGAATTTTTTAATCTTTATGATTCTTTTTTTGAAGAAGTAGAAAGAGAAAGAAAAAAAACATACTTTGCATATGATTCGATCCAAATTCCTAAAGTATCAGAAAACAATTTCTTTCTTTCCTTGTTTCAAAAATATGTTAATGTTGATTTTGAAGATTATGAAAAAATGTCTTTAGACACGGTGAAATATTTGTTTAAAGTATTAAGAGGTATTTTGATGGATTATCAAAATCAAAATAATCCATATATTTCTTTAGAAAATCTTTTGCCAGACATGAAAGAACAAGTTATTCAAACTTATTTTGATGCGTTACAATACGTTTCGTCTGGAAAATCCAGAAATTAAATTTAATCTTGAAAAACATCTTTCTTTTGTCTATAATGAGATTAAGCGATGAAAAAAGAGTAGTAGCATGACATATTTTTTTAGAGAGTTTATGAATGGTGCAAATAAACAAAATAGACATGTGAACTTACTTTTGAATGTGATAGGGTAATCTCTTTATCGATTTTTAGAGCTAACCATGGTTAGAAATTAAGGTGGTACCACGAGCAATTCGTCCTTATGGATTTATTGCTCTTTTTTTTGAAAGGAAGAGAATGATGAATTCAATTGGTTATCAATTATTTTGGATAATTTTAGTATTTGGTATAATGTTTTTTGTTTATTTTTTCTTATTATCAAAAAAAATAAACAAAGGTAATATGAATCGAATTGGTGAGTTTGCTTATTTAATAAAGCGATTTTCATTGGATCAAAAGAAAATAAATATGAATTACATGAAACTTGGAATCTGTATTATTAATGCCTTTATTATTTCTTTTGTTTCTAATTTTATTATGTTGATTCCAGTATCGATGGTGTTTCGTCTATTGATTGGATTTGTTCTACTTTTTGCTCTTATTTACGCATTGTATGAAATATATGGACGACTTTTAAAAAGAAAATATGGAAAGGATTAATGGTTATGAATTTTAAGAGTATAGAAGAAAAATGGAGAAAATATTGGGAAGAACATCATACATTTAAAACCGATGTATGGGATTTTTCAAAACCAAAATATTATGCTTTGGATATGTTTCCATATCCTTCTGGAGTAGCACTTCATTGTGGTCATGTGGAAGGGTATACAGCAACAGATATTATAGCTCGTATGAAGAGAATGCAAGGATATAATGTTTTACATCCTATGGGATTTGATTCTTTTGGATTGCCTGCAGAGCAATATGCTATTAAAACAGGAAATCATCCTGATATTTTTACAAATAAAAATATAGAAACGTTTAAAAGTCAACTTCGTATGGCTGGTTTTTCCTATGATTGGGAAAAAGAAATTTCTACTTGTGATCCAAAGTTTTATCACTATACACAGTGGATTTTTAAAAGATTATACCAAAGTGGTTTAGCAAGTTTAAAAGATATGCCAGTAAATTGGTGTGAAGAACTTGGTACAGTTCTTGCAAATGATGAAGTTATTGATGGAAAAAGTGAACGTGGCGGATATCCAGTTGTAAGAAAAAATATGAAACAATGGGTTATTGATATGCCTTCGTTTGCAGAACGCTTATTACATGGATTGGATGCTTTAGATTGGCCAGAATCGACAAAAGAAATTCAACGTAATTGGATTGGAAAATCAACTGGAGCTTTGGTAGATTTTAAAATTAAAGATTGCGAAAAACAATTTACAGTTTTTACTACAAGACCAGATACTTTATTTGGAGCTACATATTGTGTTTTAGCACCAGAACATGAATTAGTAAAAGAAATAATGAGTTTAGAACAAGCCGATAAAGTAAAAGAATATATTGAAAATTGTGCTACAAAATCTGAAATTGAAAGAACAAGTACAGTAAAAGAAAAGACAGGTGTTTTTACAGGAGCTTATGCAATTAATCCGGTAAATGGAAAAGAAATTCCAATTTGGATTAGTGATTATGTTTTAGTAACTTATGGAACTGGAGCGATTATGGCTGTACCGGCTCATGATGATAGAGACTATGAGTTTGCAAAAAAATTTAATCTTCCTATTATTCCAGTTTTAGCTCCTTTTTTCCAGGATGAAAAAAATCCACCAAAAGAGGGCAAAGAAAACACAAAACGAAATACAGTTATTGTGATTGCAACTTGTGACAATGAATTTTTAGGTGTTAAATATCAGAAATTTGGATGGCAAACTTTCCCAATGGGTGGAATGAATGAAAATGAAAATTTGTTCGAAGCAGCCAAAAGAGAAATGGAAGAAGAAACTGGATATTTTGATGTAAAAACGATTCGTGAAATACCATTTGTTTTTCAAGAATCTTTTTATGCAGCTCATAAAGATGTTAATCGTCTTACCACGAATCATATCGTTGAAATTGTTTTAAATTCGAAACAACGTCATGAAATGACACAAGAAGAAAAAGAAATTCAAGAACCATTTTGGATTGAAAATGATAAGTTAATTGATTGGCTTTCCATTCAGTCACATCAAATGTTAGCAGAATATTATTTTGCTGGAGAACATGCTTTTACAGAAGATGGCACTCATATTAATTCAGAATTTTTAGATGGATTAAAGAAACAAGATGCAATTGATAAGATGATTTCTTGGTTAGAAGAAAATAAGGTTGGAACTAAAAAAGTAAATTATCGTTTAAGAGATTGGATTTTTGCAAGACAACGTTATTGGGGAGAGCCGATACCGATTGTTCATTATGTAGATGGATCCATGGAGGCATTGGATGACTTAGATTTACCACTTGTTTTACCAGAATTAGAAGATTATTCACCAAGTAAATCTGGAGATTCTCCACTTCATAAAGCAAGTGATTGGGTAAATATCACTTATCATGGAAAAAAAGCTATGCGAGAAACATCTACTATGCCAGGAAGTGCTGGATCTAGTTGGTATTTTTTACGCTATATTGACCCTCATAATCAAGAGGAGATTGCGAATAAAGAACTTTTAAAACATTGGATGCCAGTGGATTTATATGTCGGTGGCCCAGAACATGCAGTGGGACATTTATTATACTCTCGTATGTGGAATCAATATTTATTTGATTTGGGAATTGCTCCAACCGAAGAACCATTTCAAAAATTAGTTCATCAAGGTATGATTTTAGGTGCTAACGGAATTAAAATGGGAAAAAGATATCCAGAATATTCTATTAATCCGAATGATATTATTCGTGATTATGGAGCGGATACACTTCGCTTATATGAAATGTTTATGGGACCATTAGAAGCAGATAAACCTTGGAGCAATGAGGGAGTAAATGGTGCTAAAAAATTCTTAGATCGTGTTTGGAGATTATATCATAGTGGAATCATAAAAAATATGGAAAATAAAAACCTAGAAACGATTTACCATAAAACAGTAAAACATGTTACGCTTGATTTAGAAACTTTAAACTTTAATACCGCAATTAGTAAAATGATGGTTTTTATCAATGCCGTTTATAAAGAAAGCATATTTCCAATCGAATATGCCGAAGGATTTGTAAAACTATTAAATCCTATTGCTCCATTCATTACAGAAGAATTATGGGAATTTTTAGGACATTCGGAAACTATTAGCTATGAACCATGGCCATCTTATGAAGAAGCAAAAACGATTTGTGATGAAGTAACCATTGGAATTCAAGTAAATGGAAAACTTCGTAATGAAATGACTTTTTTAGTGGATGAAGAAAAAGAAGAAATTTTAAAAAAGGTTATGGACAATGAAAAATTAAAACCTTATCTTGATGGAAAAGAAATTGTGAAAACAATTGTTATTCCTAATAAAATAGTTAATATTGTAGTGAAATAAATTGATAATAACTTATATTTATCAATTTTTTTTACAAATTTGATAATTACTAATGTATTTAAAGAAGGAAAGTTTGATATGAAAAATTATGGTGGAAAAGCAAACTCTTTATTAAAATTGAGAGAAAATAATTATAATGTACCGGCATTCTTTATCATTGATTCATCTTATTTTGAAGCATTTTTAGATTATAATCATTATTCTAATCTAATTTCTAAATTATTAAAAAATAAAGAATATGAAAAAATAAAAAATCTTATTTTACAAGGAAAAATGAGTTCTTCTTTAGAAAAGAAGATAAGGCAAGAATTTGCGCAGTTAAATTCAAAATTGGTTTCAGTTCGTTCTTCTGCGCTTCATGAAGATGGAAAGGAAAAATCATTTGCAGGACAATATAAAACAATTTTAAATGTATCTTGGGAAGATTTATATCAAAGTATCAAATTGTGTTGGTGTTCTATGTATTCTTTGAATGTAAATTTGTATTCCAATGATCCTGCGATAAATGAAATGAATGTTATTATTCAAAAAATGATACCAGCAGATTATTCTGGAGTTGCTTTTTCTCTTGATCCAACAAGTGAAACTGGAAATTATTCCGTAATTGAATTAGTAAAAGGACTTGGCGAAAAATTAGTTTCGGGAAGGAAAACTCCATTTAAATATATTGTTCGAAGAAAAACGTTGCATATTGATTTAGCAATTGGAGACTTATTTGATGAAAAAATAATCGAAAGATTAGAAGAAATACTTTTGTCAATTGAAAAAGTTTTTGATACTCCTATTGATATTGAATTTGCTATTATAAAACAAGAAATTTATATTTTACAAGCTAGACCCATTACTGCTATAACACCAACAATTAAAACTTTTTCTTTAGCCATTATTCGGCCAAGTTCACTTATTGCAGAAGAAATATATTTGAAAGGTGAAATGGAAGGAATTAAGGAAGTAACCAGAAATTTATATTATTTTAAACCTTTATTTATTTATGAAGCGGTTCACAAAACGACAGCATATTATTATAATGAATTTGATTTAGAAGAAGATCCGAAAATGATGTATTATTACATGGATTTAGATTATGAAAAAATTCTTTTAAAATATGAACAAGTTAAAATTGATATTGATGATTTAGAACGAATAATAGAAAATCAATTAAATATTAATGTTCAAGATTTTGTAAACAAATTGATAAAAATATATCCTTTTAGTAGTTTAGGTCAACTTGCAGGCCATTTTTCTAATATAAGTGATCGATTAAAAACAATTTTATTTGATTTTCGATATCATTATGATGATGTGATTCATAAATCTTGTGATTATTTGATAAACATGATAAAAAAAGAAATACCAAAAGAATATGTGGAATTTATTTCCTTTATTACTTTAGAAGAATATGTTACAAAACAATTACCTTCTTTAAAGGAATTGAAAAAAAGAGAGAAAGGCTATCTTTATTATGATGGTTCTTTGATTACTGAGAATTATGATGAGTGGTTTAAAAAAAATAATATCATCATTCAAAATGATGAAACATGTCATTTGAAAGGTAATGTAGTTTTTGGAAAAAATTGTGAAGGAAAAGTATGTAAAATATTTAATGAAGAAGATTTTGAAAAATTTGAAGATGGTGATATTTTAGTTACTCCAATGACAACTCCAATATTTATGAAAGTGATAAAAAAAGCCAAAGCTATGATAACCGATGAAGGTGGTATTACTTGCCATGCAGCGATTATTTCTAGAGAATTAAAAATAGTCTGTATAGTTGGTTGTAAAAATGCCACCAAAATATTAAAAGATGGTGATATAGTAAAGATAAATGGAAGTACTGGTGAAATATCAATATTAAATTCGGAAAAATAAAATCAATAAAAAAGAATAGTTATGAATGAAACTATTCTTTTACAATTTGTCCCCAATGCGCTACTAGATTCATATTTTTAGAAACACTAGTATTAAAATTCCATATGTTTCCAGATTCATCATACCATCCTAAGAATACATATCCGTCTTTTAATGGATTTTCTGGACGCTTCATTGGTCTATTTTTTCTAATATCTATCGTTTCATAAACATTTCCATCACTATAAAATTTTACTTCGTATGTATTATTTTTAAAATAAATAAATATCATGATAATCAAAATAAGGATGCCAACTATGAATAAAACTTTTTTATCTTTTTTCATATCTTTAAACCTCTTTTGAAATTATATCATAACCCTTTCTTTTTCGACAAGAATATTTGTTATATTGAAAACGGTGAAAAAGATGAAAGTAAAATGCTTTGATGAGTCTCATGAAAGAGATTTGGAAGAAAAAATTAATGGTTTTCTTTCTGGTTTAAACGGTGATATAATTGATATAAAATATGCAGTAGCAGCCTGTGTATGTGGTGAGGAACAAATTTATTGTTTTTCGGCTTTAATAATTTATAGCGTAAAAGAATGAGTTGATTTTATGAAAAAAAGTTCTTTTGTAGAAGGAACAATTATTGCTACTTTATCCATTGTCTTTGTAAAAATATTAGGTATGTTATATGTCATACCATTTTATGCTTTGGTTGGGGTTCAAGGAGCAGCACTTTATGCTTATGCTTACAATATTTATGTTATTTTTTTAGATATTTCTTCTGCTGGTCTGCCCATTGCAATAAGTAAGGTGATTAATGAATTTAATACACTTGGCAAAATGGATGCCAAAGTAAGAGCATATCGCTTGGGCAAAAATTTAATCTTTTTTATTTCTTGTTTTGTTTTTATTCTTTTATTTTTATTTGCAAGTCAAATTGCTTCTATCATTATTGGAGATTTACAAGGTGGAAATACTATCGAAGACATTGCTTTTGTCATTCGTGCGGTTTCTTTTGCCATATTAGTTATTCCTTATTTAAGTACTGCGAAAGGATATTTACAAGGGCACAATATTATAGGGGTATCTAGTTTTAGTCAAGTATTAGAGCAAGTTGTGAGAATAGGTTTTATTTTGGGAGGAAGTTATCTTGCTTTAAATCTATTTCATTTATCTCTTCGAAGTGCTGTTGGTATTGCAGTGTTTGGAGCTTTTGCAGGAGGTATCACAGCTACGATTTATGTTCTTTATAAAATGAAAAAAAATAAACAAATATTGCAATTAGAACAAGATTTGCCAAAAGATAACATTGGAAATAAAACTATCGTAAGAAAAATTATAAAATATGCGATTCCTTTTATCGTAATTGATATTGCAGTGTCAATTTATAATTTTATGGATATGGTTTTTATATTGAGAACGTTAAACCATTTAGGATATGATGCCGCGACTACGGAATTTGTAACTACATCCATTACAACATGGGCTAGTAAAATTAGTATGATCGTCAATTCTATTGCCGCAGGAATGAGTGTTAGTTTAATTCCCAATATTGTAGAAGCTTATACATTAAGAAAATGGGATATTGTCAATTTTAAATTCAATAAAGCTTTGCAAATTATTTTTATTGTCTGTTTGCCAATGGTGATTGGCTTGTGTTTATTATCAAAACCAGTATGGAGTATTTTTTATGGTTATAATGAATTAGGTGCTTTTGTTTTTTCTATTTTTATTTTTGTCTCTTTATTTTTTAATTTATATACGGTTACATCATCTACTTTACAAAGTTTAAATAAATTTAAAGGCGTTTATTTTTCTTCCTTACTAGGTTTTATTTTAAATGGAATTTTAGATATTCCTCTTATGTATCTATTTCATTTTCTGGGCTTTGAACCTTGGATTGGAGCTTTTGTAGCGACAGCGATAGGGTATTCGACTAGTATTTATTTTGCATTATTAATATTAAAAAAAGCCAATCATTTATCTTATAAAAGTGTAGTTAAGTTGTTAAAACAACTTACTGTTCCCCTTGGTTTTATGTTGATGGTTGTTCTTCTTTTAAGAACTATTCTTCCAGTAAATTATTTTAGCAAAGTCTCTTGCATTATTAACGTTTCGATTATTTCTATTTCTGGAGCTATTGTTTATCTTTATTTCTGTTTTAAAATGGGTTTAATACGAAAAGTCTTTGGTACTGAATTTTGTGATAAAATCATGAAAAAACTTACCCGACGGGGTAAGCATTAAACCATGTACATGCCACTTGATGAAGTATCGATTGATGTGTCAGTTGTATAATATGTAGAACCTTCAATTTTATTTAATCGATTTTCCAGACGGTTCATATTACGTTCTAGTTTTGCCATTCGACTTTCTAGTTCACTTATGGTAGAATCATTGTAGTTTGATGAGGTCATAGTAGGCATCATCATTGGAAGTGTATTGGAATAGAAGCTTTGGCTAGCTTGTGCTTGTGCTTGTGCTTGGGCATTCATTGGCATCATAGGTTGTTGCATCATAGGTGCCGGTCCTTGAAATGCCATATTCATGCTAGAGTTTTCAAAAAAAGTGTTACGATCTTTTTTCAAAATGTCCCCTCCCTTTATTTATAATATATGTGTTTTTAGAAAAGTGGTGAAACAAATGCGTTTAAGAAATGTAAAAAATGCCTATGAAATTTTAACAAGTAGTTTTTACTTTGTTGAAAATCCAAAAGACTATAAAAATAATCTTTCTTCTTTGTTTTTAACAGAACAACCCATTCACTTAGAAATTGGTTGTGGAAAAGGACAATTTTTAATTGGAATGGCCAAGAAATATCCTGAAATTAATTTTATTGGCATTGAAAAATATGATAGTGTTTTGGTAAGAGCTATTCAAAAATGTAAAGAAGAAGACTTACATAATTTAAAATTTTTTTGCATGGATGCTAAAGAAATATTAGATGTGTTTCATCATGATATTGAAACGCTGTATTTGAATTTTTCGGATCCATGGCCTAAGAATCGTCATCATGAAAGAAGACTTACGAGTACAACATTTTTAACATTATATGAGAGTATTTTTTGTGATACGCCAAACGTGATTCAAAAAACAGACAATCCGATTTTATTTGCGAGTAGTTTGGAGGATTTTAGCAAAAATGGATATATTTTGTCAAACGTTAGTCTAAATTTACACGAAACAGAGATTGAAAATGTCAATACAGAGTATGAAGATAAATTTGTGAAACTTGGGCAGCCAATCTATTATTTAAAAGCAATTCAGAAGAAATAAACCATTGTCTTCTTTTTTATTTGACAAAATATAATTATAATAATGTTAAGAAAATATCAATCTTTTGACTCGTTTACAATCGCTTTTTTTAGTTTTCTAAGCAATGTGTTGTTAGTTTCTTTCATTTTTGTTATAATGCTTTTATGTTTGGAGGTATCTATGAAAAAAATATTTTTGATACTTTTCATGACACTTTGGATTTCCGGTTGTACCAAAATTCAAAATCAATCTTTGGAAGAAATCACCGACAAAGGAATTCATAGCAGTGTGAAAATCACAAATATGAATCGAACTGGTTATAAATATTATCTTCCAAACGGAATGAAAGCTGTTACAAAAAAAGATTATAATGAAGTTATCTGTAATGATAAATATCCATTTTATTTATATGTAGATGTGATTAGTTATTATAATAAAGTAAAAGCAAATTACGAGGTAAATTCGAAATATTATCAGTCTTTTGCTCTTTCCAATGGAGATAAATTTGGATACTTACAAATAAAAAGCTTAGAAAATAAAAAATATTTTATTGAAATCATGTATAATTATGCTAAAATAGAAGTGATAGTAACAAAAAGGGATATTGAGGAGTCAGTAGCTTATGCGATTGCTATATTAGATTCTGTTACCTATATTGATACTGTTTTGGGGAGTTTAATGGGAGATAATGTTTTAAATTCCAATGAACTTGAATACAATATTTTTGATACAGCTAAGACAGAAAGTAACTATTTGGAAATAGTAGAACAGTATGATCAATATAATGAGAAGGATAAAGTGCCAGATATGGACTTTATAAAATAAGGAAGGTGTAATCATGGGATTACTAAATAAGTTAAAAAATGCAATCTTTGAAGAAGAAGAAATTGAAATTAATGAACCCGTAGAAGAAGTTATAAAGGAAAAAGAACCTCCAAGAGTTGTTAAGAAAAAAGAACCAGTTAAAATGACTTTTGATAGTGAAGAAGATGATTTAATTAGTGATCGTGAACTTTTTAAAGCGGAACCAACTTTTAATTTTCCAGCGTTTGATGAACGAGAATTTGAAGTAGAAAAAAAAGAAAAAAGAAAAGAAGAAGTACCTGTTAAAAAAGAAGTGGAAAAGCCAATTGAAGTAAAAACAAGATCTACAGCACCTTCTGTTTTAGAAATGGAACGAACCAAAAAAGAAGTAAAACCAAAAGAAACAAAACGTAACTATGATTATAAAGAAGCAAGAAAAGTCAAAGAAACACAGAGAAATGAAAATAAAAGATTCATTCCTTCTCCAGTTATTTCTCCAGTCTATGGTGTACTAGATAAAAATTATAAAAAAGAAGACATTGTAGTGAAATTAGATGAGAAAAAATTAGATGTAGATAGTGTACGAAAAAAAGCGTTTGGTACGTTAGAAGACGATATTGAAAAAACATTGAATACTTCGAAAAGAGAGTTTTATAAAAAAGAAAAAGCAGCTGTGGAATATCAAGAAGAAGGAAAACATTTAGACGATTTATTAGAAAGTGTATCCGAAGAAGTAATTCCAGTTACTGAAAAAGAAGAAACAAACCGACCAGATCCATCATTTAATATAGAAGAAGAATCAATTCGCTATCGTAAAGAAAGAAAAAGTGAATTAGAACGTTTGGATCGTCCAAACAATAAAACTGTAGAAGAAAAATTAGAAGATGAAACACTGGAAAATGATTTATTTGATTTAATTGATTCTATGTATGAAGCAAGGGAGGATGGTGAATAATCATGAGTTTTTGGTTAGAGTTTTTACCAATTATTGTGTATATATTACTAATCATTATTCTGATTGTAGGAATTGTTCTAGGAGTTCGTTTTATTGTTATCTTAGGTAAAGCTCAAAGAGTTGTGGATAATGTAAATGAAAAAGTGAGTTCTTTGGATGGCTTATTTCAAATTATTGATACTGCCACCGATAAAGTCGTGTTTGTAACGGATAAAGTGATTGATTTTATTATGGAGTTTATTGCTAAAATATTTACAAAACCGGAAGAAGAAACGCAAAAGAAAATTACAACAAAGAAAGAAGGAAAAAAGAAACATGAGTAAAAAACATGGATTTTTAAAAGGAGCTATGATAGGTGTTGGCTTAGGCTTATTGTTTGCGCCAAAGAAAGGAACGGAAACTCGAGAAGATTTGAAAAAGAAGACAATTGAGTTAGTTGATAAAATCAAAGAAATTGATTATGTGGAAGTCAAAAATAATTTACTAGAAAAAGTAGATGATTTAAAAAAAGAATTACAAGATTTAGACAAAGAAAAAGCACTGGAACTTGCAAAGGAAAAAGCTGCTCAAATTGAAAAGAAAGCAGAAGAATTATTAGCACTTGCCAAAGAAAAAGCTACACCAGTAATTGAAAAAACAGCTGCAGAAGTTAAAGAAAAAACGATAGTTGTTTTAAAAGATGTGATACATCGATTAGAAAAAGAAGAAGTAAATGTGGAAGTAAAAAAAGTTTCTACTCCCAAAAAGAGTAATAAGAAAAATAATAAAAAATAAATTTTAATGAAGAAGAAATTGATTGAAAAATAATTTGGAAAAAAGAGATTTTATGGAAGCTGCAAGTAAAACAAGAATTATTTTGAAGTTACCAATTTTGGAGTTAAATATGGATAGTTCCAATATCAATGAAAGTGATAAGTAGATGCTTATAAATAAGGTGGTACCACGGGTTTCTCGTCCTTATAAAATAAGCATCTTTTTTAGAAAGGATAACCAATGAATCAGGAATTGTTAAAAAAATATGCAAGATTTTTAGTACAGGATTGTTTGAAAGTAAAAGAAGGGCAACCCTTATTAGTGGTTGGAAGTAATGTCATTTCCGACTTTGCACAAATTGTAAAAAAAGAAGCGGAAGCACTAAATTGTGGCGAAGTTTTTCTTCTTTTAAAAGATAGTTTTGCAGAACGAGAGATGTTTTTAACAAAAACTTATGAAGAATGTATTAAAAGTCCTCTTTTAGATCGAAGCTTGTATAATGAAATTGCTTTAAAAAATGGAGCAGTCTTAAATTTAAATTCTCCTATTCCTCATATTAATGATGGAGTTAGTGCAGAATTATTGCAAAAATTAGCAGCAGAAATGGAACGGAGAATTCCAAAGTTTCGTGAAAAACAAAGAAAAGGAGAATTACCTTGGTGTATTGCGGCTGTTTCTAATCCTTATTGGGCCGAAAAAATTCTTCCAATGGAAAGTGACGCAACAACTACTTTATGGAATTATATTTTTGATATATGTTATATGAAAGAAAATAATCCTGGTGAAGTTTGGGCACAATATTTTGACACTTTAGAACGACGTTGTAATTTATTAAACAAATTGGAAATTCAGTCCCTTCATTATGAAAGTGCAAATGGAACCGATATTACCTTTGAATTACCACAAAATTATGTTTTTGCAAGTGCAAAAGATCATGATTATGTATGTAATATGCCTTCTTTGGAAATGTTTACAACCCCCAATAAAAATGGCGTCAACGGCATTGTTTATAGTACAAAACCTCTTTTTTATAATGGAATTAAGATTAATGACTTTTATTTACGTTTTGAAAATGGAAGAATTGTAGAAGCCAATGCGAAAGAAAATGATGCTTATTTAAAAAAATTAATTGAAACAGATGAAGGATCGCATTATTTAGGAGAAGTATCTTTTGTAGATTTTGATTCTAGGATTAATCAAAGTGGTATTTTATTTGAAACTACTTTATATGATGAAAATGCTTGTTGTCATTTAGCAATAGGAAAAGGTTTTTCGGAATGTTTTTTAGAAGGGCAAAAAAAATCTTTGGAAGAGCTAAAAGAGATGGGGATGAATCACTCTTTGGTTCATGTTGATTTTATGATTGGCTCAAGAGATTTAAAAATTACAGCAACACTTAAAAATGGAGAAGAAAAAGTTTTAATGGAAGAAGGAAAATTAATATTTTAGGAGGTATTTTATATGACTTTATTTGAAGATTTAAACTATCGAGGATTATTAAAAGATATTTCTAGTCCAGAATTAGAAAAAAAATTAAATGAAGGAGGAATGACTTTTTATATTGGAGCAGACCCAACGGCAGAAAGTTTGCACATTGGTCAATTTCCTACCTTTTTAATGGTAGAGCGTTTAAAACGAGCAGGACATCATCCTATTGTTTTAGTCGGCGGTGCAACTGGAAGAGTTGGAGATCCTAGAGGTACTGGAGAACGTGAAAAAGCAGAAATTGCAGTGATTGAACGAAATTTTGAAAAGATTAAAGCTCAAATGAAAAAATTATTTGGAAATGAGATAAAAATAGTAAATAATTTTGATTGGTTTCAAAACATGAACTATATTGACTTTTTAAGAGATGTTGGAAAATATATTAATGTCAATTATATGATTAATAAAGACTTGGTAAAACGTCAAATGGAAGTAGGAATTTCTTATGCTGAATTTTCTTATATGTTGATTCAAGGCTATGATTTTAAACGTTTACATGAAGATTACGGAGTTACTTTACAATTTGGTGGTTCCGATCAATGGGGAAACTTGACAACTGGCATTGAATTAATTCGTAAATTAAATAATAAAGAAGTATACGCTTTTTCTATGCCTCTTATTACAGATTCTACTGGAAAAAAACTTGGAAAATCTTACGGAAATGCTTTATGGTTAGATAAAGAAAAGACTTCTAGTTATGAACTATATCAATATATCTTAAATTTTGAAGATGTTATGATGGAAGAATATTTAAAAAAATTTACTTTTTTGGAGAAAAGTCAAATAGATGAAATTATGAAAAAACATTTCGAAAAACCAGAAGATAGATTAGCCCAAAAATCATTAGCCCATGAGATAATTACTTTCTTGCATGGGGAAGAAGATTTCTATCGTGCTAAAAAAATTAGTGAATCATTATTTAATGAAAACATTAATACGTTATCCAGTGACGAAATCTTAACTAATTTAAAAGAGATTCCTCATGTTTCTTTACTTCATCAAAAAAATATTGTGGATATCTTAGTTGATAGTAAAATTTGTTCTAGTAAACGGGAAGCAAGAGAAATGATGGCCTCAGGAGCAATATCTATTAATAATCAAAAAATTACTGATTTAGAATATTTATTAAATCAAAAAGAAGCGATTGATGAAAAAATTTTAGTAATAAAAAAAGGAAAAAAGAATTTGTACATAGGAATCTTTGTAGATTAAATTTAAAAATTAGCTTTCTTGAGAAAGAAAGTTTTTTTATTATTTTCTTTTCAATTCTTCAATTCTTTTAGAAAAAATGCCTAGTTTCTTTTTTTTCTTTTGCATAATTTACATATGAAAGGAGAATTTTTTATGGTTAATTACCCAGGTAGAATTCCTAACAATCCAACCTATTTAAATCAATCAGGAGATCGACAATTTTTAATTCCATTTTTAGGTGGTGCTTTAATTGGAGGTGCAGCTGTAGGACTTACAAGACCAAGACCTATTTATAATGTAGCACCAGCACCTTATCCTTATCCGCCAGCACCATATCCATACCCACCTTATGGTCCTTATCCAAGACCTTATACCAATATGTCTTATAGTTATAATTCTTTTCAATAATTAATAATAAAGTGTTATTTCAAATTAATGACACTTTTTCTTTTGCAATCATTTTATTCGAAGTATATAAATTTTTATTATTTAAAATTTTGGTTTTTTTCTTTTTTTAATACAATTAATAAAAACAAAAAGTAAACAATAGTAGTAGAACCTCCATAACTTAAAAATGGTAAAGGGATTCCCATAATAGGTATTAAACCAATATTCATTAGTATATTTTGAAATTGATTTACAAAAAACATTAATAGAAATCCAGAACAAAAATAATTTTCTTTCACTTTCTTTTTTTCATTCCAAACTTTTAAAAGATAAATATCAATGATAAAATAGCATAGTAACGTAATAACAATCCCTACTATCCCAAAAGTATTTGCAGTTAAAGAAAAAGCAAAATCGGTTGGAGCTTCGGGAATATAAAGGCGATTTTCATTCAAATTCCAAAGAAAAAAAGGTGCACTTCCAATTGCCGTAAGAGCGTTATTAATTTGTAATCCTTTTTGAAAATTTAATAATCTTTCTACACGATAAAAGAAAGAGGTACCAATTAGTTTTACTAATAAATCTTGTTGAGTGTAATATAAATAAAAAAATGCTCCTAAAACTACACTTAAAAATAGAAATAAGAAAAGAAACCACTTTTTTGATAAATTGGTTGAAAAAACTATGGCAATGGCAATAAGACAGAAATATAATATGGCTCCTGTATCTGGTTCTAAGAATACTAAAATAGAAGGGATAAGAACAATTAAAAATACTTTAATTAAATATATTAATTGTGAAAATTTAGTTTTAAATTCTTGCTTGGATGAAAAATGAGATAAATATAAACATAATGATAATTTCATAAGTTCACTTGGTTGAAAACTAAAAAAACCAAAATGAAACCATGCTTTTGCACCTTTTGTGGTACTTCCAATAAACAAAACGAGTAAAAGTAGAAAAAGATTAAAAAGATATATCCATAAACTATAATCGAATAGTAATTTTGTTTTTAATTTATTTTTAAAAATTAATAAAAGAATACCGATTAGAAAAAAGATACTTTGTTTATAAAAATTTTTTTCATATAGTGGACTAATTACTTTTGCATGATACATAACAAAAAGACTTATTATGAGAATAAGAAAGAATGGAATATAAAAATATAATTGTTTTCTTTTTTTTGCTTTCATATTTTTATTATGTCTTAAAATTTTTTTTTCATCATAAAATATATTGAGGTGTAGTAAAATGAATAAAAAGTTGCCCGATATTTTTGCAAATCCAATTGAAAAAAACTTTCATAATACGCAAGAAACTTATTATGGAAAATTAAATGATTCATCTAGAACCGATCATCGAAGTATTGAAGAAAAAATTAATTCTATTTTTTCTTCGAAAGGTTTTGTTTATAAAAGTAAAGTACGTATAGAACTTGCTAAAGAAACTAAGCATTGTACTTTAGTCGGAAGAACCGATAGAACTTTATTAACATTAGAAAATGAAACCATTCCGATTTCTGATATTATCGATATTGAAAGAATTTCATAAAAAATAGTTTTAATTTTTATTAAAATTATTTTTTTTAGGATTAAAAATATTGGTTGTGGCTAAAAAAATTATAAATCTCAATAAAATGGCTTTAAAAACTTAAGAAAGATACTTATCAAAATAAAATGTCTATTACTGTTAAAAATAGAGATAATTACTGATTAAAAATGAGAAAGTATGATATTATAGGACTGTAAACTAGTATGTTCATATTTTTCCTTTTCTTGAACATATTAGTCCTAAGGAGTCTTTATTATGAATCAAAAAAAAGTATGGTTACTCTGTGAAATTGTAACCCTTGTTTTATTCGTATCAGGAGTAAGTTATGCTTTATGGCAAAAA
>CAOKKL010000026.1 GCA_948469065.1 uncultured Mycoplasmatota bacterium
GAATGATAATTAAATACTTATATTCTACGGCTTTATTCATAAACAGCAAAAGAAGAAAAAGAAAAAGATAAGAAATCATCGTTGTTAATAAATTAAAAGAAAAAATTTGATTACAAAATTCTTGTAGTTTATTCTTATCCTGTTTTAAAAAAGAACCTTCTCTAATAGCATAAGTAGAAATTCCTAAAGAAGCAAGAAGCAAAAAATAACTAACAATAGAAGTTGCAAATTGTACTTTCCCAATGCTATCTGCTTGTAATATTCTAGAAACATAAGGAAACGTAATTAAAGGAAATACAATAGACAAAAAAGTCTTTACAATATTTAATATGATATTTAATTTTACTGATTTATGTTTCACTTGATCACTTTTCCTTCTCCAATTCTAAAATTAATAACTTTGTTGATTGAATCAAATTTTTACCAACAAAAATTCTTTTCTTTCGCAATCCTTTTGTAAGCGCATTAGTAGAACTATCTTCATTATGAAAAAGATAAATATTAGGTTGATAAACATTTTTTAAATTATTTTTTCTAAGTCTTAAATATAATAACTCCTCTTCACGATACAGAAAAGTCCTATCATCAATTCCATCAAAACGTATGATATATTTATTAGAAAAAATTAAAGCACAACCATGTAATACGATATTTTCATATCTTTTATTTACGTCCACAGAAATCTTATCTTTTTTTAATCCTAATAAAATAAACAATTTGCGAAACCAATTACGAATTTTTTTATAAAATGGATACAGAAATATTTTATTTAAAAAATATTCATACTTTAAAATATTTAAATCTTTTTTATAATGTTCTATCGTTTGTAATTGCAAATATATATCATTAACTTGATTATTTTTTAAAATAATTTTGGGCCCCAATACTGCAAAATTACTATTTTTATATTCTAAAATTATTTTTTCCAAAAAATCATCTTGTATTAAATAAACATCATTATTTATCATAATAATAAAATCGGCATTCCATTCTTTTTTAGCAAATTGAAAACCAACATTATTACCTTTTGCAAAGCCCAAATTTTCTTTTAATAAAAGAACAGCAATTCGAGCATTTTGTTCATAATCTTGGAATAACCTTTGGCCAGAATTATTATTAGAACAATTATCGACAATTACAATTTTGACATTACTTTGTGGATAGCGGCTTAATATCGAATCAACACATTTTTTGGTATCCTCATATGTTAAATAATGTAAAATTAAAAAAACAAAATTAAATTCATTCATAGTTTCCCTACCTTATCTTAACATTAGAATTCGCTAAATATTTTTTAATAAATCAATCCATTCCATTTTAATATTTTCTATTTTAAAATCTTCTCTTCTCTTTATTGAACAATTTTTATAATGTTTTAACTTTTCTCGATGTTCCATAAGCTCTAAAATAGCTTGTGATAATAATAATTCTTGTTGTGTCAACGGCTCTTGATAATTCATCATTTTCCCATTACAAGTAGGAACTAACACTCCATATTCCGCCCAGTCGATTCTATCTTTCACTTTTTCTTTATAATTGGTGTGTGGGGCTAAAATTTCACGTGGTCCTGAAATACAATCTGAAGAAATGATTGGCATCTCGCAGGTCAAAGCTTCCAAAAGAGAATTTCCTAGTCCCTCATACAAAGAAGAAAAAACAAAACAGTCTGACTTTTTTAAATAATCATAAGGATTGTTAACAAATCCAACTAAAATTACATTTTCTTTCATTTGATAATGATCAATTAATTCTTGCAAATAATTTCGTAAGGGTCCTTCACCCAAAATTAATAATTTTGCATTGGAATTCACTTTCACTACTTCAGAAAAAGCGCGAATTAAATGCCACTGTCCCTTTTGTTCTACCAATCTTCCAATATTAATTGCAATAAAATCAGACTGAAATAAGCTAATATCCATGGGTGATTCTCCGAATTCAATTTTTAAAGCTGGATTATAAATCGTAGTTATTTTATTTTTGGAAATTCCAAAATTATTGATTAAATCATCTTTCACTTGTCTAGAAATAGAAACGATATGATCACATTTTTTGCATGAAACTAAAGTAACAAATTTTAATAATTTATTTTTCATTAAAATAGAGTCAGTATTTCGAATAGAAATAATCGTTTTGCAGCCTTTTACTTTAGAAAACACATTTAATGCGTCAGCTGGCGTTACAAAACTAATTGCATAATCAATCTTTTTTTCTTTCTTTAATTTTCTTAACTGAAAAATAGAACGAATAGTAAAAATAACTTTTTTGATTACATTACTATTCTTTTTTTTACTTAAAATGGTAAGATTTCCAGAATAAGAATATTTCATTTCTGTTTCTTTAAATGTCACAATATCAATATTAAAATCCTCAATGAAATAATTAGATAAATTTGCAACCGTTTTTTCTGCTCCTCCACCACATAAAGTAGGAATAATAAACATTAAATTTTTTTTCATATTTTATCACCTATGAAAAGTAAGACTTTTCTTTTCGCTTTCTGATTCCAAAAAATACAGTAAAAAAACCAACAACATAACTTTTTCAAATTCTAAATAGTTTTCAATAAAACAACTAAACAAGAAAAATAAGAGAAATATTTTTGAATTAATTTTTGAATTTCGAAATAATTTAAAAATAATTATCATAAAAACAAGTAACCCAATAATACCTAACTCTCCTTGAATGGATATCATCGTTGAAAAAGGAGAATATAAAGTACCTTGTCCTTCAATAATATTATACTTTATATATCGATTTAAAATATAATCATTGGTATATTCCGAAATGGATGGCGAGAAAAAGCGATTGTAAAATTCAACATATTTTCCAGTACAAGTTAATGCAGCTCGCGAAGAATACTCGCCGATTCCATTACCTATTAAAAAAAACTTAGCATCATTTTTAGGAATATTAATATAGGTATCCTCATAAACTTGTAATTTTGCTACCGTTTGAATTAAATAATCATAGTTTGTTAATTTCATTAGATAACCTTTTATCCAACTTGGTGTAAACAAAAAGAAAAGAATAATTCCAACAACTAAAAGAATTGCATCTCGCATTTTCTCTCGAAAAGAAGATTTAAAAATTGTAACGATAAAATAAGATATCATAAAAAATAAAATCAAAGAAATGGAATTCGTAAAAACGGCCAAAAACAAAGAAAGAAAGATATAAATTAAATTAGTTTTCTTTTTGCTTGCATCATAATCCTTTTTAAAAATTAAACAAGAAAATAACATAAAATAAAGAAAAATATTTCCTTGATGATATCCAAAAGTCCCTGTTATCCAATCATTTGCATTTCCACCTAATTTTAAAATATCGTAATTTGCAAGAAAAGAAAAAATAATACTAAAAATCTCCAAGAAAAGAATATTTTTTAATAAAGATGATAAAGTATGAAAATTTTCTTTCAATTGTGTTTGTTCTTTTTCAAAAAGAGAAAATAACATAATAATAGGTAATAAATAAATCATACTAAAACTAATATTAATAATATGACTCCAATTTAAAACAGCATTACAAATTAATAATAAAACAATAATACATAAATTGAAATTAACAGTTTTTTTATTTTTTAATGATAATAAATAAAACAAAATAGTAAGGAATATAATAATATAATTATTCGGAACAATAATACTAGCCAATAAGATTTTTAAAATGCAAAAAAAATTATGAGTTTGAAAAAATTTTTTAGCTTCTAATAAAAAAGTAAAAGCAAACGCACCATAAAGCAACATTGCACTATTAAAAAAAGCTAAAACAAATGCACCACAAACATATAATACTTTTTCAAATAAATCAAAATTAAACTTTTTCCTAAAAATAGAAAAACTACTCTTCATGTTGCTCCTCCAATTCAATATAAATGTTTGAAATTTTTTGAATAAAATGATTGATTGTAAAAAAATGATGAAAAACTTGTAACGCTGATTTTTGAGCTTTTTCATATTCCTTTAAATGAGTGAAATACCATTCTATACTTTTACTAAGTTCTTCAATATTTCCCTGTGGAACTAGAATACCATTTTTTTGTTCCGTAATCATTTCTTCTACCCCTCCACAGCGATAAGCTACAGCTGGAATACCACATGACATTGCTTCTAATATAACCGTAGGAAAAGAATCATATTGAATACTACTTAAAACCAAAAGATCAATCACTTGATAAACTTGTAACATGTCTTTTCGAAATCCACTTATTTTAATATTCTCTTCTAATTTTTTTTCATGAAGCATTTGAACAAGTTCATTTATTCTCCACTCTTGACCTGGAAAGGCATCCCCTATGATTATACCATAAATATTAGGATACTTACGAATTATCTTTTCCAAAGCCATGATAAAATGAGATTGTCCTTTAATCGCATTAATTCGTCCGACAATTGCTACAACTTTAGCATTATGAGGAATTCCAAACGTTTGATAATATTTTTCTTTTAAAGACTTATCAAAGGAAACCGAAGGAATTCCATTGTGAACTACTACAATTTTATTGCTTTTTCTTTTAAGAATTGTTTCAATATAAGATTGAACCGCCTTGGAAACCACAATCATCTGATTACAATATTGTAAATGAATTTTATACAAAAATTTTGCAATGATTTTTGGATGTTCTATCATTTCGTGAACATGAGTAATTAGTTTAACATTTGCTTTTCTCTTTAAATAAATTCCTTCTAACACTGCAACAGTATTATTATGAATAATATCTATTTCTTCAGATTCTACAAACTTCAATAATGATTTGCAAGATGAAAAAAATTCTTTTACATAGTGAAATATTCCTTTTAAATTAAAATATTTTCTACGAATGATTGGATATGACATTATCTCGTTTCGAATATTAAATTCATTTAATTTTTCTACTAATGGACCATCATTCGGCAAAAGAACAATCGGCAGAAATAAATTTTTATCCAAATTACTTACAATGGTTAATAAAATTTGATCTGCACCATAAAGTTCTGCACCTGTATGTAAAAAAAGAATTTTTATTTTTTTCATCACATCATATCTCCTTTCGTTGAAAAGAATACTATTTCATAAAAATCGTTTCATAATCTTGGATAATTTTTTCCCAACTATAAGCATGATTTATTCTTTGAATGGCTTTTTTGGATAATTGTTCTATTTCTTCTTGGGATAATTGTTCTGCTTTATCAAGTAAAGAGGCTAAATTATTTTCCTCTTGATTCCAATATAATGCACCATCAATAGCTACTTCGCGATTAAATCCTACATCATATAATAAATTTAAATTAGTAGCAGCCAGTGCTTCAATCAAAGATGGATTAGTACCTCCAACGGAATGACCATGTAAATATCCATAGGCATTTTCCCTAATCTTTTTGATTAATTCTGAATGATATACAGTTCCAACAAATTTAATTCGCTTATCCGTTTTAAAATTTGTTGTCTCTTTTAAATAATTAAAAAATTTATTTTCTTCGACATTTGTGATAAGAACTAAATCTTTTTTAGTATTACTCTTCATAAATTCTTTTAGCATTGTTTCATAATTATTTTCTGGCACAAAACGACCTACGACCAAATAATACTCATTTTTTTTCAAATCAAATTTAGCATACCAATCCAATAACATTTTATCATCATCTTGCATTTGACTGCGTTTTAAATCAGCACCATATGCAATAAATGTAGTATTTGGTTGATATTGACTATATTCTTTTTTTATATATTGTTCTATATTGATGGAATCACAAATTAATAAATCCGCATGCTTCACCATTAACTTTTCAGAATATTTCCAATATTTTTTAATAAAATAATTCCACTTTGATCTTTTCCACTCATGACCATCTGGGTTGACAATCAATGTAACATTCATTTTTTTTAATATTTTTTTGTAATGACCAATAAAAGGCCCGATTCGACAAGCTAAAATATAAACAATACAATTTGATAAATTATTTTCTTTAATATATTTTATCGTTTTTTTTAATGCCAGAAGATCATAATAAACGGCCTTTGCAGAACCAATCTCTGGCACTTTTACATGAAAACAAATGGAATCATTATATTCCAAGACATTTTCATCATTAGCCATACAAGCAACATAATATTTTATATTTTTTGAAACTTTTTTTTGTGTCAAATTTTCTACAAAGGTTTCAAATCCGCCATAATTGGCAGGAATTCCTTTTGATCCAAGAATAAAAATATTTTTCATTTACTCACCCATTTTTTTAAAATTTTTCATATTACTTTTCTATTATTTTTTTTACTAAGTATAACAAAAGACAGAACGTATTTCAATAGAAGCAAAAATGAAAAAAAGGTAAATGATATTTTACCTTAAAATAATTTTTTTATTTTAAAATGCTCCATCGCGTTTAAATAGTTGTAATATAGTTTTCACAATAATTTTAACATCTAATTTGAAACAACGAATATCACTGTATTTTTTTTCCATTTGTAAACGATATAAAAAATTCGTATTACTTCTACCACTTGTTTGCCAATATCCAGTAAGGCCAGGTTTGGTAGCTACAATATACTTATAATAATTTCCCATATCTTCTTTTTCTCTTGGTAAATATGGTCGATTTCCTACAAAACTCATATCTCCTTTAAAAATATTAATAAATTGTGGAAATTCATCCAAAGAAAGCTTACGAATAATTCTTCCAACTTTCGTCACACGTGGATCCTGTTTCATTTTTTTATTTTCTTCAAATTCATTTCTTAAAGCTTCATTATTTTCTAATATTTTTACTAAAATTTCATCCGCATTCGGTTTCATCGTTCTAAATTTATACAATTTAAAATAATTTCCAAAAAGCCCAATTCTTTCTTGCTTATAAAAAATACTATGAAAATCTCCCGTAAGTAAATAAGCTATTTTAATAACAATCGATATTGGTAATAATAATAAGATTCCAAAAATACTAATTAATACGTCAAAAGTACGTTTACTTAATCGATACGTCATATATTTAAACTTCGATGATTTTGTCACTTCTACTTTTTCAAACAGAGTTTCTTGTTCCATCATAAGATTCTCCTCTTTCATAATTTCAACCCCCAACACTTAAAATAATTATATCATCGTTCTATTTTACTTTCTAGATAATAACATTAACTTAACACTAGTTTGTAAAATTTTAAGTCACATTTTGTCAACTAATCAACCTTTTTCAGATTAATTGGTTGTTATTTTAACACAATTTTTAAAAATGTCGAGTACCAAAAAGAGGAAAATCACCAAAAAATCACTATTTTACCCTAAATTTATTTCCATAATGCCATTTAAATCAATAACGCTTCCAGTCATAATATTTGTACTCATCACTTTTCCATAACCATTTAATTGATAAGGAAGGCCTATCATATTACAAAAACGGATAATTTCATTCGTACTCCAACCCGTAACATCTGGCATTTTATATTCAGAACCATTACTTAATAAAAAGATTTTAGAACTTTCAACTACTGTCATATTTTTATTCGGATACTGACCTATTACATATTTTCCTTCTCCTAAAACAATCGGACTTAATTTCAATTTTTGTAAATCTGCTACTGTCTCATCCACTGTTTTCGAAATATAATTATTCATTAAAACAATTTTTGTCAAATCTTGATCCTTTGATTGATCTCCAATGCTCATTACTTTTGCTATTTCTCCAATTGCCGAAGAAATAACTTTGGTAATATCAGTAGTACTACTTATCAATTTTTGTGTAGAAAAATAAATCACATACTTGGGTTCTTCATAAGGAAAAAAACCAGCAAAACTTTTTACATAATCATATTCACCTGTTAAATATCCCCCACTTTTCGAAGCTATCTGAGCAGTTCCAGTCTTTCCAGCAATTGTTACATTATCCGGTGCATAACCTCGATTATAAGAAAAACCATTATAAACAACATCATACATCATTTTTTTCATTCTCTCGATTGTAGTTACACTAGCAATTTGATTTAATTCTTCTTTTACTCCTTGCATCACGATTTCCCCTTTCGAATTGACAATTTTCGAAATAATATAAGGTTTCATCATAACGCCATTATTGACTAATGCTGATAAAGCTTGAAGCATTTGAATTGGTGTAACCGTCATCCCTTGTCCAAAACTAGCATTGGCAAGTTCACTTTCATAAGTAAAATTAACCACACCTTCAGACTCGCCTGGCAGAGTAATCCCAGTTTTTTGACCAAATCCACAATTGACATAAAATTCTTTTAATTTCTTCACACCTAATCGCAATGCCAATTTTGTTGCTGCTACATTAGAAGAATAAGAAAATCCTGTATCATAATTAATGGTTCCCCAACCAATATTATTAAAATCATTTATAATGGTACCATCTGAAAGTGTAATATTACCTGATTGAAATAATTCATCTCCCTTATAAATTCCTTGCTCAATGGCACTCATAAAAGAAAAAATCTTCATGGTAGAACCTGGTTCATACTGATAACTTGTTAGTGGATTTAAATAAGATGTAATACCATTTAATGTATTTAAATCAAAATTAGGTACTGTGGCACTACCGACAATGGCTCCAGTAGTAGCATCCATTACAGAAATCTGAGCCCAATCCAAAGGATGTTCATTTTTTAATTTTGCTAATACATTTTCTAAAATTAATTGAACATTATTATCAATGGTCAAATAAATATCTGACCCACTTTCTGCTTCCTTGGTAATTTGCGAATTGGGCATAGGATAACCATAAGCGTCTTGTTGATATTCTGTATAACCATCAGACCCTTTTAAAATATCGTCATAATAAGCTTCCACTCCCATTTCTCCACGAATTTCACCATTTTCATCTGCTCTAGCATATCCAATTAAATAAGAAGCATAGCTTTTATTTTTATAAAATCGTTTTGAACTAGATAAGAAACTAATTCCTGGTAGTTCCAAAGCTTCAATGCTTTTTTTCTTATCTTCTGTAATTCCTCTTCCACCAGGACCTAATTCAACTTGATACAAATTTTGATTCAATAAGTTTAAAATACTTTCTTCTGTCATATTAATAATTGGAGATAATTCTCTAGCAGTTTTTTCCTTATCCACCACATGTTTCGGATCATTTTCATTTTTGGTTCTTGTTTTAGAAAGATATGCAATCACAGTATAAGATTTAATATTCTTTGAAAGCTCATCTCCATTGACATCATAAATAGAACCACGAGAAGCATGTAGTATTTCTTTTGTAGTATTTCGATTATTAGCAAATTCTGCCAAATTAATATTATCTACTTGAGCACTCAACACAATATAAGAAAGTTTGATTACAATTACAAAAAACAAAAAAGAAAAGATAAGCAATGTTATCTTTAAATTGATATTCATTGTAATTCGAAATTTACCTATTTTCTTTTTTTTCATATTCGCTTTTACTCATTTATTACTTTAATATTTTCATTATTATAACTTAATCCTTTTTCACTTGCAACCTCTTGAATTTTATCAAGACTCGCAAGTTCATCAATTTGCATACTTAAAGATTCATTGACATTGGATTGTTTTTCTATCTTTGATTTTACTTGCTCTACTTCAATATTACTTTCTGATAAAAGTGCTTTTGTAAAAACCGTACAAATTGGCATTGACATAATTAAAATAAAAATAAAAATATAGATTAATTTTTCTCCTCGTAATAATTTATGATTTTTTTTCTTTTTCTTCGTCATTTTCTTTTATCCTTTCTATCACTCGAAGTTTGGCACTTTTGCTTCGTGTATTTTCTAATAATTCTTTTTCATTCGGTAAGATAGGTTTTGAATTCATTAATTTTATAGTAGGCAAGTATTGTTCTGGAATGTTTGGTAATCCTTTTACCATTTCATCTATTTTACTATACTCTAAAAAAATTTTTTTCACAATGCGATCTTCTAACGAATGAAACGTAATCACTGCAATTCTTCCCTCTTTTTTTAAAAGCGAAATTGCATCTGGTAATACCTTTTTTAAAACATTTAATTCTTGATTTACCTCAATTCGAATTGCTTGAAAAATATTTCGTTCTGGATGATTTTTATAAAAATAATTTGCTCCCACTGCTTGCTTGATGATTTGAACCAAATGAAAAGTAGTTTCAATTTCTTTTTGGCTTCTAGCTTCTACCATTTTCTTAGCAATGATTTTACTCCTTTTTTCTTCTCCATATTGAAAAAAAAGTTGAGAAAGTTCATATTCCGAATAAGTATTTACAAGTTCTTTCGCAGAAAAAGCTTGTTCTTGATTCATTCGCATATCTAAAATTTCTTCTCTCATAAATGAAAATCCTCGCGTTTGTGAATCAATTTGAGGACTAGAAACTCCTAAATCAAATAGGATTCCATCAACATGGGTAACATGTCGTTTTTGTAATTCCTCTTTTAAATTGACAAAATTACTATGAATGATTTCATAATTAGATCCAATGCTTTTTAATATCTCAGACGCATAAGTTATCGCTTCTTTATCTTGATCAAAAGCATATAAATATCCTTTTGGAATTCTCTTTAAAATTTCTTTAGAATGCCCAGCATATCCAAGCGTTGCGTCTACATAAATACCATCAGATTTTAAATGGAAAGAATCCAATACTTCCTTTTTTAAAACAGGATAATGTTTCATCTAAGCCACATCCATAAATAAATTTTCTGCAATATCAGATAAATTTTCTTCATTATATTGTAATACCTCGTCCCAAGCGGATTGATTCCAGATTTCAATACGATCGTTTGCGCCGATTATAACACATTCTTTCGTTAAATCGGCGTAACGAACGAGTGGGGAGGTTATGCAAGTTCTACCTTGATTATCGAACTCGCAGAAAGTAGCACCAGAAAAGAAAGAACGGACAAAATTTCTCGCATCTTTTTTCGTAAAAGGTAGAGTATTTAACTTATCAACTAGTTTATTCCAATCGTCTAAAGAATAAACATATAAGCATTTTTCAAGACCACGAGCAATAATAAATTTGTCTTTTAATTCTGTACGAAATTTAGAAGGCATTACAATGCGGCCTTTGTCATCAATATTATGATGATATTCACCCAAGAACATGTAAATCCCCCACTTTCTTCCACCCTGTACCACTATCTACCATTATATTACATGTTTTCTAGGTCAATGTAAAGTATTTTTGTGACAAAAGTTTATTTTTTTGACAGAAAAGAAACCTAAAATGTTTGCTTTTCATTTTTTTCAACATAAGTTATAATAAAACAGAAAAGAGGTTTTAATATGACATTAGAAACAATCCGCCAATATAAGAAAATTCATATGATTGGAATTGGAGGAGTGAGCATGAGTGGACTTGCCGAGCATTTAACTCATTTTGGTTTTACTATCACGGGAAGCGATACTCATGAAAGCGATAATACAAAACACTTACAAAATTTAGGAATCGAAGTATTTATAGGACACAATACCAGTGCAATTGATAACGCCGACTTAATTGTTTATACAGCTGCAATTCCAGAGAATGATGAAGAACTTGTATATGCGAAAAACCATAACAAAACATGTATGGAACGCAGTGTCTTTTTAGGAAAAATTACCAAATGTTATAAAGAATGTATCTGCATTAGTGGAACACATGGAAAAACGACAACCACATCGATGATTTCCCTTTGCTTTTTAGAAGCAAATCTAGATCCGACCATTGAAGTTGGAGCTTATTTAAAACCAATTAAAGGAAATAATAAAACAGGAAATAGTGAATACTTTATATTAGAAGCTTGTGAGTATGTCGATTCTTTTTTACAATTTTCTCCTCATGTCGAAATTATCTTAAACATAGATAATGACCATTTAAATTATTTTAAAAATATTGATAATATCAAACAATCCTTTTTAAAATTTACGGAACGTTTAACAGAAGATGGAATTATTATTGCAAATAAAGATGATGATAATACAATGGAAGTAATAAAACAAAATAAACATCCATTCTTAACTTATGGAATGGAAAACAAAAATGCAAATTACTATGCCACAAATATTCAAAGAAATGAATATGGCTACCCTACTTTTGATTGTCAAAAAAATGGCGACTATTTTGATACCTTCACTTTAAATGTTCATGGTCGCCATAATATTTTAAATGCACTTGCAACGATTGCAACTTGTGATTATTATGGAATAAAGAAAGAGAAAATAAAAAAAGGATTGCAATCCTTTACGGGTGCAAACCGACGATTTGAAAAAATTGGAGAATATCAAGGAATTCCTGTCATTGATGATTACGCACATCATCCAACCGAAATTCAATCTACAAAAGCATGTGCCCAAGAAATTCCCCATCAAGAAAATTGGGTTGTTTTTGAACCTCACACTTATACCAGAACAGAAGAACATTTCGATGAATTTGCAGAAGTTTTATCTCAATTTGACCATATTATACTTGCAGATATTTATGCGGCTCGAGAAGAAAATATCCATGATATTTCTTCCAAAGATTTAGAAAAACGAATCTTACAAAAAAATGCAAATTGCCTTTACTTAGATAGTTATCAAAAAATTATTAAATATCTAAAAGAAAACGTAAAAAAAGGTGATTTAATTATCACAATTGGAGCTGGAACCGTAAATCAAATTGGTTATCAATTAATAAAAGAAGAAACAAACTAAGTCTTCTTTTTTATTTTTCTATTTTCGGATTGACATGAATGGTAACAGATAAAATATTAGAAAATTGTTTTAAGATTTTTTTCTTTAACCGATCGGCTATTTTATGACTTTCTAAAGTACTTAAATTGCCATCAACCAAAATAGATAATACAAGTAAATATTGACTTCCTGTTGGAATGGTTTCAAATTTCGTAATCCCCAATATAGACCGTTGTTTTAAAATATAAGTTTGAAGTTTATTGGCATTTCCATCATCCATCGCATGATCAATTAAAATGCGATAACTTTCTAAAAAAATTTTCAATCCCGAAAACCAAATCCAGCAAGAAATTCCAATTCCCACAAAACTATCTAACAAATAAATTTGATAATAAGAAAAAACAATTGACAACAAAGTAAAGCAAGTAACGATAATATCGTTTCGATGATCTAACATATTCGAATATACCAATATACTTTTAATTTTTAGATAGACATGCTTTGCATAAAAATATAAAAAGAATTTAATAATAATTGTGATAAAACATACCAAACATAATAAATAAGAAAAAGTGACTTGATGACCATTCCAAATGGTTTTCAAAGAATTTATCAAAATAAAAATGGAACTACCCATCATTGCTAAACTAACAAATAATGAAAAAATAAATTCTGCTTTTCCATGCCCATAAGGGTATTTTTCATCCTTCGGACGAGTCGCCAGTTTACCACCAATCAAAGTCATTAAAGAAGAAAAAATATCCATAAAACTATTTACAGCATCGGAAATCATTGCTTGACTAGAAAATAAAATACCACTGATAAATTTAATCAGCATTAAAAGAAAATTTCCAATGACTCCAAAAAAACCTACTTTGGATATATTTTGCAAAGTATTCCTCCTTTCTAAGGTTAAATAAAGATAACATGAAATACTTAGAATTTCAAGTCAATAAATTTTTTAATATCTTTTATAAAAAAAGAAATCAATGTTATTAATTTCTTTTTGTTAATTGATTTACTCTACCACGCTCTACTTCAAATATTTTATCTGAAATATTTGCTAAATCATCATTAGCCGAAAACATAATAATCGTTTTTTTCCCATGCAATTTTAGTAAAGATTTTTTTATATAATCTTTATCGGTTCCACTTAAATAATTTGGAAACTCATATAAAACTATGATTTCACTATTCATAAGTAATAATCGAGCAAGCCCAAGTAAATATTGCTCTCTTTTCGGTAAAGAATTTGCTTCCGTTTTTAAGCCATCGGGTAACGATTTGATGTATTCGTAAATTCCTACTTGTTCTAAAGAAAAAATAATATTTTCTTTTTTTGAGTCAATTAATTGCAAATTTTTTAAAATAGAACCATGATAAAAAAAAGGCTTTGTCGTTAAATAATTTAAATTTTTTAAAAATACTTTTTCTTTATAATCTTGAATTTTTATTTTATCAATGTAGACATCTCCAGAATCAGTTAAAATCATTCTTCGAAGCAAGTAAAAAATAGTTCGTTTTCCACTATTTCTAGCCCCATGAAACAAAACGGTTTGATTCGATTCAATATGAAAACTTACTTCTTTTAAATCATTTAATTCAAAATCTTCAATATTCGATGCGTCAATATTAACATTAACAAAATCGATTTCACCCGCAATATCATCTGTTTTAATATTTCCAAATTCAATTTGACTCTTTTCATCAAAGTTTAAAATAATATTCACACGATTACAAGTAACATAAGCATTTTTTAATTCCGTCAAAATTCCCATAAAATCTTTACTATTGGTAATACTATCAGTTAAATATGATACAACAATTAAATAAACAGTTAAAGAAAGATTGCCTTGAGTAAGTAAAAAAATTAAAACCAATGTCACAGCATAAATTAAAGTTTTATAATAACCAAAGAAACTATTATCTAACATACTGCTTGCCATCGTCTTTTTTTGTTGATGTACCATAAATAGATCATTTTTTTTCATAAATTCTTTTTCCATTTTCTTTGTCAAATCATAAGAATCAATCATATTCTTGGATAAAATGATCTCAGAAAAAGTTTCAAACTCAGAATCAATTGCTTCTTTTGTTTCCTTAGTTGCTTTACTAATTCTAGAATTAATCCAATTTAATATTTTATAATTAATAGCAATTATAGTTAAAATCACAAATCCAATTGGAAGGGAAACAGAAAAAACGTAAGAAAGAGTCAAAATGGTTGATAAAAAATAACGAAATCGTGAACAAATTTGATCACTAAATTTAGCTGTTTCATAAGCATCACTATGAAAAATATTAATTAGTTTTTCTTTAGAAATTGCTTCAAAATTTTTTTCTTTCCCTCGAATAATTTTATGAAAAATTTTATTCTCCAAACGTTTATAAATATCTCCAATCAAATTATAAGTATTTTTATAATTTAAAATCCATGAAAATTGTCTTAAAAGGACAAACATAAGACCCAATGTTAAACAAAAAATAGCCATTTTAAAATTTCCATCTGCTAAACTAGTAGTCACTTTGGCAATATACATAGATTCACATACCAAGCAAATACTTACAACAATTACAGTAGCAAATTGAAAAAACCAATAAGCTTTATTTGGCTCACATAAGCGATACCATTCTTTCATCATTCGAATATTCTCTTTCATACTTCACACTTCCCTATTCTTAAAATAAGTATATCAAAAATAAAATCAAATGAAAATGAAAAAATTCCATCATAAATAATGATTGGAATTTCCATAATTTATCATAAAAATAAGAAATTTTTTTATCGATTACAAACATCTTTTCTTTTGATAATACTTATCTTTAATAAGATTGACATTTTTCTGATCAAGAAGAAATTTGAAAAAGATAATTGCAAAAGCTCCGCCAAATAATTTCCAATTTTCTTTATTAATTTTAAACATAGCCAATACACAGACAAGCATGGCAAAAGAAATAGTAATTCTTATATGAAAACAAGCTTGAGCTAGATTTTTTTGTAGTTTTTCTAATTCGCGATTTAATTTTATTTTACGCATTAAATCATTTAATTTATTTCTCAAAGAATCTGTATCAACTTCTGATATTTGTAGTTTTTCATTCACTATAAGAAAATATAAATTAATCAGTTCCGTCAAATTGGATTCCAATTCGATTGCTTCACATTTTTCTAAAGCTGGAATCTTATTTTTACAAATAGTAATTTTATATTCTTCTAAAATTGCTTCAAATTGATGATTCTTTACAAAAGAATCAATTTTTGCATTTAAACCTGAGGCAGCTTGATATGTCTCTTTTACCATATTATTTATTTTTTGAATATCGCTCGCATAAGTACTACTTTGTAAAAAACGTAATTTTAAGTCATAGGCTTCTAAATATAGTTTATCAATATCAACGGAAAGATTGGTAGCAGTATTATAAAGAAATTCACGTAAACCTGATTTCGGATATTTGGTAATTAATCCTATGATTCGGAGAATTTTCGTAGCCTCTTCATTAATTTTTATGAAATCAAGAAAAAGCAAATACTGGCTAGCAAAAGAAAATGTTCACACACAAAAAAAGATAGACATTATTTTTTAATGATTCTATCTTTGTTATAAATATCATTTATTATTTAAAAGTCAACTAAGCTCTTCCAGAATATTTTCCATCGCTAGTAGAAATTACAATTTTTTCTCCTTGGTTAATAAATAAAGGCACTTTTACTACATAACCAGTTTCAATCGTTGCATCTTTCATCGCATTATTCGTTGTATTACCTTTTACAGCAGGTTCTGTTTCAACAATTTCATATTCTACTTTTTCCGGTAAACTAACTCCCAAGATTTCTCCTTCATATTGATCAATTTGAATCTCCATACCCTCTTTTATAAATTTTGATTCATTTTCTAATTTCGTAGCAGGGATTTCTAATTGTTCATATGTTTCTGTATTCATAAATACATAATTTGATCCATCGACATATAAAAATTGCATTGGCATTTTATCAACATGGGCACGTTCAATTTTAATATTTGTATTATAAGTGTTTTCTACAATACTACCAGTTCTTAAATTTTTCAATTTAATTTTAATAAAAGGACTTCCTTTTCCTGGTTTTACATGTTGAAATTCTTGAATCAAACATAAATTACCATCAACAATTACAGTCATTCCATTTTTAATATCATTAATATTAATAAGCATCATACTCACTCTTTCTAGCTTCTATTTAATTTAACTTCTTTGAATACAGTTACTTGCTTACAAGCAGGACAAAATTTATTTAGTTCCAATTTGTCAGGAGTATTTTTTTTATTTTTAATAGTAGGACGTATTTGTTTTCCACATCTACTACATTTTAATCCGACATATTGTCTATTTTCATTTTTTGCCATTTCTTCTTGCCTCCTTTTAAATCCATATGTATTATAACAAATAAAATTGCATTTTCAAAGAAAAATTAAAGAAAATGCGCTTTACACCTAGAAAAATTATATTCCCAAAAGCAATTTAATATCTATGAATAAATGAATAATCAACAGAAAAAAATAATTTAAAAAATTTTTTCTCTTATTTTCATATTATGACTTTTTTTCATTTCATCATCATAATCTAAATGATAACTACTTGAAAAAACAATGGAAGATAATATGGGAAATCGTTGATACAAATCCTCTACTGGTTCTACATAATAAAAATTTATGAGAGAAGTTGTAAATGCCATACTACGATAAATTTCCATTTCTTTTAATTTTGAATAAATTGGATTATGAATTTCATTCCTTACCGATTCTACCTTTTGTCCATAATACTTTTCTAAAAAAGAAAAATAAGAAAGTTCCATTTTATCCATGTGATAAAAAAAGGTTTCATCATAGATTTTATCCATGCTATTTTCATCATAATAATAAGAATCTTCTATTAAAATTTCTCGAATTAAACCATAAAGATAAAGATTACTTTGCATAGAAAAGTCTGAATGTGTTTTCGTATATTCCTTAAGTTGTTCTAATACTTTACGAAATATCAGCAATTTATAATCAAATCCTATTGCCTTTTTGGCCTCGTGGTAACTTAATGGTTTCGTAGTCTTATAAGATTGAAACGAAAGATCATTAAAAAATAAAGTTGCATCCATCCTATTTAAAATATAAGAGAGTTCTTTTATTTCTTTTTCAGTATTGGCTCCCAAAAAAGAACAAAAAAGTTTTTGGTCTCCATCAAAAATAGCTCGGTAATAATCTTCTAACTGCAAATCTTCTCGCCCTAAAGTTAATAACAAAAGCATAGCCTCATATTTTCTTTCATAGGGATAAGTATGCAAATTTGTATCATTTTTATTTTCGATTAGCATAGGCATTTTCCATAAGTTATAAGTCTCTGATTCCGCAGAAGTTTCTAATAAAAACGAATAATATTTTTCATCATAATAAAGAAAAGAATCATAATTTTTTCTACAATCACAAGCATGTTGTCGCATATGATTGATCTCATGTCTTAATAAGTATGCGATACTTTCCCACAATAAAATAGAATTTTTTTGGGTTGCTTTAATGACATCAATATTTAAAACAATTAAATTTTTATAAGGGACATAATAAGCTAACGTTCTTTTTTCTTTCAGACATAAAACCGTAAGAACATTTTCTAAATTTTCTTCCTCCACTATTTTTTCATTGCCAAATACAATTTTTAAAGTATTCATTTGACAAAAATCTTCCTGAATATCATTATAAGCATTTTGATATAAATCGGTTAAAACGGTATTCAAAGCAACTTCAAAGTCTCGATTTTCGGTCTTTAAATATTCTGTTGAAAAAGCAGAACTATAATTGGAATTTTTTTCTAAAAAAGAAATGGAATTATGACGAATCTTTTCCATTAAAGTGTCAATATCTCCATTAAATTCAAACGAACACACAGTATTATCATTTTGAATTTGAAATGAAAAATCAGAAAAGGAATAGAATAAAGAATTTCTATTTTCTAAATTTTTGAAATGATTTTGTAGTGGTTCCGATAAGTTCTGTGGTTGTAAATTCATTTTAGAAAATTGGAATGAATAATACTCGCTTCCTTTTACATTGACAGTAAGTCCTAAAAGAAAGAGAAAAGTACGAAAATGTTTTTTAAAAGATAAGTTCATTTAACATAACTCCTTTAACAAAAAAGAATTATATCAAAAAAAGAAAAAAATACAAAATTCAAGAAAAATTTAACATATATTCGGATATTTCTGTACTAATATATCGATTAAACGGAGCAGTATAGTCTTTGATTCCATCATAATGGCTTAAATTCGGAGTGACTAAAACCAAACTATAATTGGATTGTTTAGAAGGACCCACCATAGCTAAGGTAGAACTAATGGTTTTCGTATCTACCAGTCCATCATTATCCCGATCATAAAAAGATTCACTGGTTCCGGTTTTTCCATAAGCTGAGATTTCTTTTCTAATATAGCCAGATCCTGTTCCATTATATAAAACTTGTCGAAAGCCCTCTTTGATTCTTTCATAATAAGTAATATCTAAATTTATTTTCGATAATACATCGGGCTGAAATTCCAATAACTTCTCATTTTCAGGACTTCGAATTTCTTTTAATAAGCTAAGTCTTAATCTTTCCCCATTTGTATGAATGGTATTAATGTATTGAAGTAATTCCATTGGAGTATAAGTATCATATTGCCCAATTGTTAAATTAAGTAATAAATCATCACTGATTGTTTTTCCAATTACTCCAATTTGTTCATTTGGTAAATCAATACCCGTTTTACTTCCAAGCCCATACATTTCAAAAACATCACGATATTTTTGAAAAATCTCCGCACTGGCATCTAATTTCATATCATAAGCATAATTTTTTCCTGTCAGTTTTATGGCAGTTAAAAATTGATAGTAATTACTAGACCATTTTAACGCCGTAATATCATCTAAAACTCCGAGCTTTTTATAAGAACACTTTTCTGGCACCAAATATAGTTTCACACAAGAATCTTGTATTTTTTTATTTATATCAATAACTCCATTTAAATATCCTACCGTATGACTTGCACCTTTTACAATACTTCCAGAAGTAAAAGAAGATAAAATAACATTTGCTGTGACTTCTTGAAACGTAGTATGCTGCCCATTTTCTAAAATTCTTCGTCCACTTAGCGCCAAAACAGAACCAGTATCCGGGTCACTCATCAATGCATAATTTTCTTTTAAATATTCCGTATTTGGCATTTTTTTTACTTCAATAAGAGTATTTTCTACCAATTCATCTAATTTTTGTTGCAAAGTAATATCAAGAGATAAATAAACATCATTTCCTCGTTTCGCTTCTTTTACTAAAGTAAGAGATTTATCCGCATTCACTAAATAAACGGCTTTTGTTCCTTGTAAATAAGAATCATATTGTTCTTCTAAATAACTAACCCCAACAATATCAGTAATTTTATATCCTTTTTCTAAATATTCTTCTTTTTTCTCAGCCGGAATTCCTTCCTTCAATGAACCAAAAATACTACGTAACGTATCACCATATGGATAACTTCTTTTCCAAAAAGAATCGATAAATACGCCAGGAATATTTGCTTCCATAATTTTAGCAATTAAAACATCATCCATTTCTTTTTTTAATATTTTGGTTTGATAAGAATAACCCTCATTCATCACTGCATAAAATTTGGCAAGCACTTTTTCTTCCGGTTCCATAAGAGATAAAACTTCATCACTGATTCGTTCTCTCTTTAATCTTTCTAAGTCATCTGTTGTTAACTTTCTTAAAGAAACTAATTCTTTTTCTTCTTCCGTAATATAACTCGCTACAATTTCTGGGTTTGATAAGGCATAAAAATTTCGACATTCTTCTTCACTCCCTTCTTCCAAAGAAAAATATTGCATTAATTGTTTTGCAATCGCAACTTCTTCTTGAAAATTAGGATTTTCTATTTTTCGATAAGTCAATCGTTTTACTAATTCATTATCCACTAATACATTTCCATTTCGATCTAAAATTCGCCCTCTTGGTGCACTATCTCCTTCGATATAAATTTCTGTTTTTTGTTTTAATAAATCAGTATACAATTCGTGGTTTTTCACATTCAAAAAAAGAATTCTGCCAAAAATAAGCGAAAATAGAAAAAAA
>CAOKKL010000027.1 GCA_948469065.1 uncultured Mycoplasmatota bacterium
TAAGTGGAGAAAGTGGAAACTGTAGTGTAGGAGATTACATGACTCATCCAGCCTTTCAAGCCTTTGGAACCAAAGGGATATGGGTAGGAAAATTTGAAACTGGTTATAAAGGAGCTACTAGTACAGCAGGAGCTGAACAAAACATTAATAATCCAGAACAAGTAGAAATCAAACCAAATGTCTATTCTTGGAGAAATATAAACCCTGCCAATATGCACTTAAATAGTTATAACTACAAAAGAGAATATGATAGTCACATGATGAAGAATACCGAATGGGGAGCCGTTTCCTATTTACAACATAGTGTATATGGGAGTAGAAATAGTGTAAGAATTAATAACAATAGTAACTATATTACTGGATATAGTGCTGTAAATGAACCAACTTGTGGAGTTAGCACAACCAGTAATTCATGCAATCAATTTGAAGGAACCTCATTAAATGTAGATGGAACGTATACAAAGAGATATAATAGTGAAATAGGATACTTAGCTAGTACGACTGGAAATATTACTGGAATATATGATATGAGTGGAGGGACTTGGGAAATTGTGATGGGAGTAATTCTTCATACAAATGGAACTCCATGTGCTGGAAGAGACGCTTCCAATACCAGCGGTTTTGCTGGACCCTATTGCAATACAACAGGAAGTGCAAGTGGACAAAGTTTCCCAGAAAGTAAATACTTAGATACTTATCTTTACTCTGCGGATAATGAACATTTTAATCGTCGAATTTTAGGAGATGCGACTGGAGAATTAGGTCCTTTTGCAAATGCATCTAGAAAAATTAATTCTTGGTATACAAATGAAGCATATTTTTTATACAATGGATATCCTTGGTCAGCGCGTGGTGGTAACAATGTATATGGAATGAATGCCGGTATATTTTCATTTAGTCATGATTATGGAAAAGCTCAAGCAAATAATGGATTTCGAACGGTGCTAGCATTATAATAAATAAAATTTCTAAAAATGAAAAACCTCAAACTAAAAAAGTTGAGGTTTTAATTTTATAATTTATTAATCAAAGGTATCAGAATAGTCTACGTTATAATTTATTTTTTCTTCAAATTCAACATAATTTAAATAAATCATTCTTATTAAATACCAATTACCAGTACTTGGATCACTAATAATTAAATGATCTCGTCCGGATTCTTCAATGATTCCTTCATAAATTTTATCTCGCCATTCGTTAGAATCTGGATATGAAACATATGCTCGAACCTTTTTCCCCTTATTGAGTCTCAAAATATTTTCAATTAAACTTTGTTCCAAAGGCATAGTAGATTGAAAACTAATATTACCAGGTGGCGTCACTGGATTTAAATTAGAATTATTTGTAGCATTTGGAAACGTAGGATTTTGATAAAAACTACCATTCATTTACTTTCACCTCATTAAACTATATACAATAGAATAAAATTTATGCGATTGATTTCAAAAAAATCGTACAGTATAATGAATGAAAAGGATGAAATAAATATGGAAATCATAGACACAAAAAAAATTAGAGATTTTGTAACACATAAAAACTTAATTCGACGTTTTTTCTTACTATTAATCGGAGTAACAATTTTAGCACTTATTTATAACTTATTTTTAATTCCCAATAATCTAGTTATTGGTGGAACCAGTGGTATCGCTATCATTTTACAAAAATTGTGTGGATTGGATCCGAATATATTTTTATACATGGCTAGTCTCGTTTTAATTTTAATTAGCTATTTCTTTTTGGGAAAAAAAGAAACGGCCAATGCAATTATTGGGAGTTTATTATATCCTGTTATGGTTTCGGCAACAGTACCACTTGCGGAATTTTTAAAAGCTTACTTTATATTTGATAATTTTTTAATTGTAATATTACTTACTGGATTAGTAGATGGTTTTGCCAATGGAATTATATATAAGTCTGGATTTAATACAGGTGGAAGCGATATTTTAATGAAAATTTTAAATAAATATGCGCATATTCCAGAAGGAAAAAGTATTTTATATGTCAATACGATTATTATTTTAGCTGGAGGATTTATTTTTGGTATCAACAAAATGATTTATTCCATTCTTATTTTATATATTAATAGTGCATTAGTCGATCGTATTTTAATAGGAATATCAAATAGTAAATTATTCTTTATTTATTCAGAAAAAACAAAAAAAGTAAAGAAATTTATTATTGAAGACTTAAAAAGTGGAATTACATTAATCGATACCGAAGGTGGCTATCGTTCCATAAAAGGAAAACTAATTATGTGCGTAGTTCCAACAAGAGATTATTATTACTTTAAAGAAGCCATATTAGCAATTGACCCTCAAGCATTTTTTATCATTAACGATTGCTATGAAGTGCAAGGTGGTGTGAACCGGTCGAATTTACCATTTTCTAGATAGAAGTTCTTTGATATAATAGGAATTAAGATGGTGGTATAATTGAAGTTAATACAAGTCAGTAATTGTTATAAAGTTTATAAAAATGGAACCACGGCACTTGCAGATCTTAATGTAACTATTGATAAAGGAGAATTTGTTTTTGTGATTGGTTCTACTGGGAGTGGAAAATCAACATTTATTAAAACATTATATCGAGAAGAAAAACCGACTAAAGGTAGTGTAATCGTTGGTGGAATAAATGTTGCCAAATTAAGAAATTCTAAAGTATATAAATTAAGAAGAAAAATTGGAGTAGTGTTTCAAGACTTTAAACTATTACCAAAACTAACAGTCTATGAAAATATTGCCTTTGCATTAGAATCACTTGGTATGGAATCAAAAGCAATCCGCCCACAAGTATTAAAAGCGATAGAAAAAGTGGGTTTAAAAGAAAAAGCCAGAAATTTTCCAAATCAATTATCTGGTGGTGAACAACAACGTGTTGCCATTGCAAGAGCAATTGTAAATAATCCGAAACTATTAATATGTGATGAACCAACTGGAAACTTAGATCCAGATACTTCAAAGGAAATTATGAAAATATTAGAAAATATTAATCAAGAACTTGGTACAACCATTATTATGGCTACTCATGATAAAGATATTGTAAATCGTATGAAAAAAAGAGTTTTAGTAATAGAAAATGGTGTATTAGCAGGAGATTATTTGAAAGGAAGTTATAAAGCTCATGAAAGCATTAAGAATTCTTAGTAGGAGCATACGTGACTCTTTCAAAAGTGTAGGGAGAAATTTTAGTCTTAGTATAGCGGCGATTACTTGTTCTACTATTACACTAATATTGGTAGCTATTTCCATTATTTTAACTTATAATGTTCAAGAAATTACACTTAGTTTAGAGCGAGAACTTACCGTAGTAGCTTATGTCAAAAAAGATTCAGAAGATGCAAATATTAGAACTATAAAAAAAGAATTAGATCAAATTCCAGAAATTGATAAATATGTCTTTAAAAGTAAAGAAGAGTGGAAAGCCGAAATGAAAAATGAATCGGAAACACTGAATACGACTTTAGACTATTTAGAAGAAAATCCTCTTTTAGATTCTTTTATAATAACTGTAAAAAATGTAAATGATTTAAAAGGAGTAACTGAAAAAGTACGATCTTATGAATTTATTTCCTCGGCTGAATATGGTGAGGGAATGGTTGAAAATTTAGTAGGAGCTTTTGATATAATTAGCAAAGGAACCATGGTAATTGTAATTGCTTTGATATTGGTTACAGCATTTTTAATAAGTAATACGATTAAATTAACTATATTTTCAAGAAAAAATGAAATTGAAATTATGAGATTAGTAGGAACTAGTAATACAGCAATTCGCTTGCCTTTCATTTTTGAGGGATTTATATTAGGGATATTAGGTTCTATTATTCCAATATTAGTAACAATTTATGGATATATCATTTTATATGATAAATTAGGTGGACATATAATTTCCAACATTATCACCTTAGTACAACCATTTAATTTTATTTTCTTTGTAGCATTAATCCTTTTAGGAGTTGGATGTATCGTGGGAATGTTTGGAAGTTATCGTGCAGTAAGGAAGTATTTAAAAATATGAAAAAATTAGTGATTTTACTAACAACGATTATAGTTTTCTTTTCTTTTCTTTTTGTACCGTTAAAAGTAAAAGCACAAGAAGAAACTCTTGGAAGTTTAAGAAGAGATTATGAAGCAAAATTAAAAGCCAAACAAGAGAATGATAACAAAAGTGACCAAGCAAAAAAAGAAATTGCTGCCAAAGAAAAAGCAATTGGAGTAGCAGAAGAAAACATTGCAAAAGCCAAAAAAGAAGAAGAAGACACACAAGAAAAAATCAATGAATCGAATGAAAAAATTGAGAAATTAACAAAAGAAGTCAATAATGTTTTAAAATATTTACAAGAGATGAAAAGTCAAAATGCATATTTAAAATATATTACAGGTGCTAGTAGTGTAACAGACTTAATTACAAGAATTGCCGCAATGGAACAAATGTCTAAAAGTATTCAAGAAACAATGGAAAATCTTGAAAACGAGATTAAAGAAAATGAAAATCTAAAAAAAGAATTGCAGGAAAAACAAGAGACTTCAAAAAAACAAATTGCAAATTATCAAGCTACGATAAAACAATTGCATAGTAACATTGAAGAGTATGATCAATTTGCGCCAGATTTAACAACACAATTAAATCAGGCCAAAACGAAATATGAAAATACCAAAAAGCAATGCTTAGCTACGTTAGGAAAAGACGATGACTCGATTGTGACTTCTACTTGTTATAATTTTGCTACGAATAGTACTTGGCTAAAACCACTTACAAAAGGATATGTTACCAGTAATATAGGATCAAGATGGGGAAGTTATCATAATGCTTTAGATATTGGTGGAAATCCCGAAGGAACTCCAGTTTATGCTGCAGCTGCTGGAATAGTTTCTGGTAAAATATCAAAATATAAGTGTGGAGGAAATATGCTTTATATTGATGTTGTAGTAAACGGCGTTCAATATACAACATATTATTATCATTTGTTAAGATTTAATGTAAATGTAGGAGATACAGTAAATCAAAATACAATTATTGGTTATGTTGGAGGAGGGTCTACTTCAACATCTCACGGTGGATATGATCAATGTACTACCGGCCCTCATCTTCATTTTGGAGTTGCCAAAGGTTGGTTTTCTGGAACTATTTATCGAGCAAATGTCATTACACCTCCAGGATTCCCAAATCAAGAAGGATATCGTTTTTACAGTAGATACGATTATTATAGATAAAACAATAGATAAAAATATTGTTTTTTTCCTTTTTTCCTTTAATTTTTGATATAGTTATAAAAGGTGATGATTATGTCATTTTCTACACAAATCAAAGAAGAAATAGCAAAAAATCCAATAAATAGAATTGAAATTCAAAGTGAATTATCGGCAATTTTAAGATACGATGCAAAAATTACAAAGGATTTGATTAGTCTAACTTTTGAAAATGCGTCGGTTGCTAGAAGAGTTTATACGGATTTAAAAGAATTATTCAATATACCAATTAAAATAACAATTCGAAATCAAAAAAGATTACGAATGAAACAAATATATATATTAGAAGTTAAAGAAAAAATAGATGAAATATTATCGAAACTATTGATTCAAAATAATAATAAAAAAATTACAATAACAGAGAATAATTTAATCGATCGCGATGAAAAAATATCTTATATAAGAGGGACTTTTTTAGTAACTGGGTCCATAAGCGATCCAAGTACTAGTGGATATCATATGGAATTTGTTTTTTCTATAAAAAAAGACGCTCTCTTTTTACAAAAATTATTACATGATTTAGGATTTTCATCAAAAACATTAAAAAGAAATAATCGATATATGGTATATATAAAAAGTGCAGAAGTTATTAGCGATATCATAAAAACTTTTAAAACAGTAAATTCATTATTTTATTTTGAAGATATTCGAATTTATAGAGATCATAAAAATATGGTTAATCGTTTAAATAATTGTGAAATAGCTAATCAAGAAAAAACAACAGAAACTGGTTTGAAACAACAAAAAATGATTTCTTATTTAAAAGAATATGATTTAGTGAATTTATTAGATGAAAAAACAAAAACAATTTTAGAATATCGCGAAAAATATCCGGAATCATCTTATCAAGAATTAGCAGAAATTATTTCATTAGAAACTGGGTATAAAATTGGAAAATCAGGAATCAATCATCACTTAATCAAAATGCGAAAATTAGTTGAATCACATCAAAAGAATCAATAAAAAAATGGATTATAGAACTTGGTCTATCAATCCATATTTTTTTGCTTCCTCTGCTTCCATAAAATAATCGCGTTCTGTATCTTCTTCAATTTTAGAAAGTTTTTGACCTGATTGTCTAGCAAGAATATGATTTAATTTCTTTTTCATTTTTAAAATTCGTTCACATGCAATTTTCATTTCTGTTGCTTGACCTTGAACGCCTCCAAGTGGCTGATGTATCATAACTTCTGCATTCGGAAGAGCACAACGTAATCCCTTTTCTCCGCATGCAAGTAAAAATGCGGCCATACTAGCTGCCATGCCAATCACAACAGTTCTAACTTTGCTTTCTATAAAATTCATTGTATCATAAATAGCAAAACCAGCAGTCACACTTCCTCCTGGACTATTAATGTAAAGACAAATTTCATCATGATTTAATGAATCCAAATAAAGTAATTCTGACACAATTAAATTTGAAGTATCGTCTGTAATTTCTCCTGATAAAAAAACAATACGATCTTTTAATAATCGAGAATATAAATCATAAGCATATTCACGATTACTTGTTTTTTCTAAAACCGTAGGAACTATATTCATATCTTTCACCTATTAATAAGTTATAAAAAGATAACAAAAATATACAAAAAAAATTTGACATAATTTGTAATCAGAATAAAATGATAGATTGGTGTTAAAAAAACATAATAACAATGATAAAAAAGTATTTGTAAGAAAAAATATGATATACTTAGCGATAATTGAGTAATAAATTTTTTCTTCATAATAACAAAGAGGTGTATCATGAAACAAAAAATAACTTTTCTGATTCTTAGTATTCTTTTAATAGGTCTTTTTTCTTTTTTCCAGTATGACAAAGTAATAGAAGAACAAAAAGAAGATGAAACTGAAACGATTCTATCTTTAACCATTGATGGAGAAAAAGTAGAAAACTTTCCAAGTAAAGAAAGTGGAAAAACAATAGAAAGGATAGAATGTGAAGAAGGAGTTAACGCTTTTTGGGATTATGAAACATGGGGACCAGTTATAAAAAATGTAACGAAGAATAAAACGAAATGTCAATTCCATTTTGTAAGTCGTTATCATGAAAATATCTTAAATGGAGCAGACCCCGTATTAAAGAGTGGCTTAATACCAGTTACCATAGAGAATGATGGAACCGTAAAAAAAGCATATTTAGGAAGAGAATGGTATGACTATGAAACCCAAAAGTGGGCGAATGCGGTTATATTAGAAGATGAGAATCAAAAATATATGGAAGGAGAAATCATTCCAGAAAGTAATATCGAGAGTTATTTTGTATGGATACCAAAATATCGATACAAAATATGGGATTTAGGAAACTATACTACACTCACTTCTACCAATCCAAATAAAGTTCATGATATAGAAGTTATTTTTGGAGATTATGACACTGTAGATGAAAAAAGTGGCGAATGTAAAACACCAGGAGTAAGTGGGAAAACAGGAAACTGTAGTGTAGGAGATTACATGACTCATCCCGCATTTCAAGCCTTTGGAACCAAAGGATTATGGGTAGGAAAATTTGAAACAGGTTACAAAGGAGCTACAAGTACGAAGGAAAAGCTGAACAAGATATTGAAAATGTAGATAAAGTAGAAATCAAACCTAATGTGTATTCTTGGAGAGAAATTAAATATTCACTTGCTCACTTAAATAGTTACAATTATAAAAGAGAATACGATAGCCATTTAATGAAGAGTACAGAGTGGGGAGCAGTGGCTTATTTACAACATAGTATTTATGGAAGTAGAAGTAGTGTAAGAATTAACAATAATAGTAATTATATTACTGGATATAGTGCCGTAACAGAACCTACTTGCTCCTTTAGTACTATAAACAATTGTAATGAAAATGAAGGAACAGAATTAAATGTAGATGGAACGTATACAAAGAGATACAATAGTGAAGTAGGATACTTAGCAAGTACAACTGGAAATATAAGTGGAATATATGATATGAGTGGTGGAACTGGAGAAATCATGATGTCTATGATATTAAATTCAACAAACACTACACCAGTAAGTGGAAGAAATGCAACTTATAATTCTGGATTTAATGGTCCTTTTCTGGAAGGAGGGGCTTTAACGAACGGTGTAAATTTCCCTGAAAAAAAATATTATGATACCTATCGTTATGCTACAGCAATGACTTCATATTTACATGGCATTTTAGGAGACGCCTCAAGAGAACTTGGCCCTTTTTCTAGAATACAAGACGATAGACAAATTAGTTCTTGGTATCAAGATGAAGCATGGTTAGTAACGAATACTCGTAGTTGGATTACCAGAGGTAATGATTATGAACATGGAACAAGTGCAGGTATATTTGCTATAACCGCTTATATTAATACATCAAAAAGCAATAGACTTGGATACCGTATTATTTTGGCAATTTAATGAATTAGTGGAAGAAATGAATCATATTATCAAAACTCTACTTGAAATGAACTTGAAAAATATATTTTGATTATCATAAAATCATGCCATTTATTAAAAGGAATCTTTTTTTTCGTAGAAAGATATGCTAAAATATCTTATAGAATACGAGGGGATAACATGAGTGAAATTACAATAACATTTGCAAATGAAAAAAGTAAAAAATATCCAAATGGGACTACTTTTTATGAAATTAGTAAAGACATAAAAAGAAAGAAAAATGATATTTTAGGTGTCAAAGTTAATAACGAAATCTATTCTTTGGAACATAAAGCAAATTGTGATATGAAAATTAATTTCTTTGATGTAACGGATTTGGCAGGATATAAAATGTATCAGTCCGCTTTAAAATTTATTTTTGAAGTAGCTGTAAAAGAATTATTTCCACAGAGTGAAATTAATTTTTTACATAGTGTACCAAAAGGAATATTAAGTGAAATCGTAATATCAGATAACTTTACCAATGAAGAAGTAAAACAAATAAAAGGAAAAATGGCTGAAATTATTTCTTCAAACGAAAGAATATTATCTTATCATTTAATGAAAAAAGATGCTTATCTTTATTTTTTAGCCAATGGGGAAGAAGAAAAAGCTAAAAATATTCAAAATATTAGTAATGAAGTCGTAACCCTTTATAAATTAAGAGACCATTTGAATTATTATTATAATTTTATGCCTTATAGTACTGGATGTATTAAAAAATATGATTTAGTATATATTGGAAAAAATCGAATTATCTTAGTATGTCCCAATATACGAACGGGAGAAGTTCCAGACTATGTTCACTATGATAATATTATTGATAACTTTATGTTAGGAAAAAAATGGTTAAAGAAAATGAATACTCCATATTTATCGGATATGAACGATTTAATTAGTCATAATCAAATCCAAAAATTTATGGAAGCAAATGAATTAATTTTTAATGAAAGTATTTTAGAAGTAGCAAATGAAATTGTATCGAGAAGAGATGTAAAATTTATATTAATTGCTGGACCATCTTCGTCTGGAAAAACTACTACAACCAAAAGATTAGCAACTTATCTTATGGCCAAAGGATTTGATGCCATTTCAATATCGACGGATGATTTTTTTGTAGATAAAGAAGAGACTCCAAAGAATGAAGATGGAGAGTTTGATTTTGAATGTTTAGAGGCAATTGATTTAAAATTATTTAATGACACTTTAACAGGATTATTGAATGGTGAAGAAAGAGAACTGCCAGAATATAATTTTGTAGCAGGAAAAAAAGAATACAACCATCATACCGTAAAACTAAATCACAATAGCATTTTATTAATCGAAGGACTTCACTGTTTAAACGATGAATTAATTCCGTTTATAGAAGAAGAGACAAAATTTAAAATTTATTTAAGTCCTTTTATTCCTTTAAATATTGATCGTCATAACTATATATCAACCCTTGATATGCGTTTAATTAGAAGAATTGTAAGAGATAATCGTACTCGTGGAAGAAAAGTTGATCAAACAATCCAAGAATGGCAAGTCGTAAGAATGGGTGAAGAAAAACATATTTTTCCATATGTTCACCAAGCAGATGTAATAATTAATACGGCTTTATCCTACGAGTTAGGAGTTTTAAAAATATATGCAGAACCTCTTTTATATTCTGTAAACATGAACTCTCCATATTATGAAGAAGCAAGAAGACTATTAAATTCCCTAAAAGGATTTTATCCTATTAGCAGCGAATATGTTAAAGATGATTCAATTTTAAGAGAATTTATAGGATAAGAAAGGAAAAAAATTATGAAAAAAGTAGCTATAAATGGTTTTGGGAGAATTGGAAGATTAGCTTTTCGAGAAATGATTACAGGAACCGATTTTAATATTGTAGCGATTAATGACTTATCTTCTGCAGAAGAATTAGCTTATTTATTAAAATATGACACCAATCATCGCTCTTTTCATGAAAATTTAATTAAAGCAAAAGATGATTGTATTCTGATAAATAATCATAAAAAAATAAAAATTTTAAAAGAAACAGACCCGAAAAATTTACCTTGGAAAGAATTAAACGTTGATTTAGTATTTGAATGTACTGGACATTTTACCGATATAAATGGGGCTATGAAACATATTGAAGCAGGAGCAAAAAAAGTAATCATCTCAGCGCCAGGAAAAGGAGATATGAAAACCGTTGTATATGGAGTAAATGATTCCATTTTAGATGGAACGGAAAAAGTTATTTCGGCAGCTTCGTGTACAACGAATTGTTTAGCTCCAGTATTAAATACACTAGAACATCATTTTGGTATAGAAAAAGGCTTTATGAGTACCGTTCATGCTTACACGAATGACCAAGCGACATTAGATATTGCTCACAAAAAAGGATATATGGCAAGAAGAGGAAGAGCATGCAGTATGAATATTGTACCTGCAAGTACTGGAGCAGCCAAAGCAATTGGTGAAGTAATTCCATCATTAAAAGGTAAATTGGATGGAATGGCTTATCGTGTTCCAGTAAGTGATGGCTCAATGATCGATGTTACATTAGAATTAAAACAGAATACAACCAAAGAAGAAATTAATGAATTATTAAGACAAAATCAAAATGAAATCATGCAAATAACTTTTGATCCAATTGTTTCTAGTGATATTATAGGGAAAAAAGCAGGATGTATCATTGATGGATTATTAACAAATGTTTTAACAGTAAATGAAAAACAAATGATAAAGATAGTCGCATGGTATGATAATGAACTAGGTTATACATCTCAAATGCTAAGAACTGCTAAAAAGTGGCTACAAAAATAAATAGTGAAATAGGTTTTTTATGAGTTTAAATATCTATGCAAATAATATAACTAAAAAAGTAAAAAAGAAAACAATATTTGAAAATTTAAAATTAAATATTCAAAATCAATCTTTTATTGCTCTAGTAGGTCCTTCGGGATCTGGAAAAACGACTCTTTTAAATATTTTAAGTGGTTATGATACTCATTTTGAAGGGGAACTATTTTACAATCAGTGGAATATAAAAAAAGAAGACTTAAGAAGTATTATTGCATATGTTCCCCAACAAGAAATATTACATAAAGATTTAACATTATGGAAAGAATTGTGGTACATAGCTAAAATTCGTTTTTCTCATATGCAAAAAGAAATGATACAAGAAAAAATAAACAAAGTAATTTATGATTTAGATTTAAAAGGTCAAGAAGATACCTTAATTAAACATTTAAGTGGTGGAGAAAAAAAAGATTATCCATTGCTTTAGAATTGCTTTTTGACCCTCATATTTTAATACTAGACGAACCGACGAGTGGTCTTGATTTACATATTGAAAAGAAATTAATGCAACTGCTTAGAAAAATTAGTAAAAGTGGAACTACAATTATCATTTCTGCTCATACAATTAGTAATTTAGATTTATGCGATGAAATCTTTATAATGGGAAGTCGTGGACAATTATGTTTTGAAGGAACTTATCAAGAAAGTCTAAACTACTTTCAAGTAAAAGAATTTGTAGACATTTATGAATTAATTAATCAAAATACAGATTCGTTTGAAACGAATTATATCACAAACTGGCAACAAAAAAAAAGAAGTAAAAAAAAAATTAAAAGTAGAAAAAGAAACAAGAAATTTTATTCGAGAAACTTTTTATTTAATTTGTCGTCATTTTGAAATACTTTTTCATGACAAATTTGCTTTATTTATGTTATTATTCCAAGGAATAATTATTGCTTTTTTTATTAATTTTGCGGTCCCAAAAAATGGCTTACAAAATTATAATACCGCCAAAATAACTTTATTTGCTACTTCCTGTGCAGCTATGTGGATGGGGCTATTTAATTCGATTCAAGAAATTATAAAAGATAAGGCACTTATTAAAAGAGAATATATGTCCACTTTAAATTTAAATGCCTTTGTTTTATCAAAAATAATTTCTTTTTTTAACTTTAATACAAGCAACTCTATTTATATCGATTTTATTTATTCACTTTGATTTTCCGGTAAATGGTCTTATTATTAGTAACGCTTATTTTGAATATGTTTTGCATTTCTTTTTAATTAGTTTCACTACTTGTATGTTAGGATTATTAATTTCTTGTTCTGTAAAAACACAAGAGTTAACACTTATATTTGCAATTCTTTTTATGATGCTTCAATTAATATTATCTGGAGTATTATTAAAGTTAGAAAATTTAGCTGATAAAATTTCTTATTTCATGATTGGACGACATGCCATTTCTTTATTTGGAACTAGTACCAATTTGATAAGTGTATTGAATAAAACAAAACTCCATGAAAAGTTAGATCCTTCTATTTCAAATCTTTTATTTTTTGATGAAACAAAACAATTTTTTGAGTATCAAAAAAGTCATATTTATTGTATTTGGACTACCTTATTCTGCTTATCAATTATTTTTATAATAATAGCAATGGAATCTTTAAATAGTAAAGTTATGAAAAACGAATAATTATATTTTGATAAAAAAACTAGAATTCGTTATAATAAAAAAGAGATGATAAATATGAAAAAAAATATACAAAATATGGATGTAAAAAACAAAAGAATCGTGCTTAGAGTTGATTATAATGTACCTATTCAAAATGGACAAATAATGGATGATTCTAAAATAAAAGAAAGTTTAGATACGATTCAATATTTATTAGCAGAAAATTGCAAAATTGTAATATTAAGTCATTTAGGAAAAATAAAATCAGAAGAAGATAAATTAAAATATACTTTAGAACCTGTAGCAAATCATTTAAAAAAATTATTAAATACAGAAATATATTTCACAAAAGATATTTTATCTCCTGATTTAGTAAATCGCGTTTTACAATTACAACCAAAAGAAATTTTGATGTTAGAAAATACAAGGTTTGCAGATTATCCAGATCGTTTAGAAAGTTCCAATGATGCACAACTTGCTATGTTTTGGGCAAGCCTTGGAGATATTTTTGTAAATGATGCTTTTGGTTCCTTACATCGAACTCATGCTTCCAATTATGGAATTGCAAAATATATACCAAGTTGTATTGGATTTTTAATTCAAAAAGAAATTTTTAGTTTAGATAAATTAATTTTTAATCCAAAACGTCCTTTTGTGGTTGTAATGGGAGGAGCAAAAGTAGACGATAAAATTGAACTGATTGAAAATCTAATTGAAAAATGTGACTTTTTATTATTCGGAGGAGGAATTGCTAATACTTGTTTGAAAGCACTTTATTTTAATATTGGTCAAAGTTTAGCAAGTCAAAATGATAATATTATTAAAAGGCTTCAAAAAATAATGCTTCATAACAAAGATAAAATTGGATTACCTCTTGATGCCATTGTTGGAAGTAGTTATGACGAATCCTATGTAAAATATAAAACCATTGATAAAATAGACGAAAACGATATCATTTTAGATATAGGAACTAAAACGCTAGAAAAATATAAAAAATATATTGAAAATGCCAAAACAATATTTATAAATGGAACGATGGGACTTTATGAAAATATAAAATTTGCAAATGGAACCAAAGAATTTTTTGATATGATATCCAATACATCTGCAGTTACGATTGTTGGTGGAGGAGATTCTGCTAGTGCGGTAAAAAATTTAGGATTTGCGTCTAAATTCACTTATATTTCCAGTGGTGGAGGTGCAACATTAAAATACTTAGGAACGAGAAATTTACCGGCATTAGAAGCTATTTTAGAGGAGGATTCAATTGAAACTCTTGATTTGTAATTTAAAAGAAAATGGAAATTTAAAAGAAATGATTCGTTATAAAAAAACAATCGAAAAATATATTGAAACCAAAATGAACTTAATCATATGTCCTCAATTCCCATACTTACCTATTATGTATTCTAAAAAGTATTTCCTTGGTGCTCAAAATGTTAGCGAAGAAGAAAAAGGTAGCTTTACTGGAGAAGTAAGTGCCGAATGTTTGAAAAGTTTAGGTACAGAATATGTCATAATCGGTCACCATGAGCGAGAACTTTATTTTTTAGAAAATAGAGAAATGCAAAAAAAGAAAATATTAAATGCTTTAAAAGAAAATTTAAAAGTTGTAATTCCAATTGGAGAAAACTTAATGGAATATCAATTAGGGAAAACAGAAGAAGTAATTTTAGAAAAATTAGAATATTTATTAGCAAATATACCTGAAAATAAAAAGAAAAATATCATTATTGCTTATGAGCCAACTTGGAGAATTGGGAAAAATATTCTTTTAAAAAAAGAAGAAATTTTACCTATAATTGAAAGAATAAAACAATGGTATCAAGAACATAATTACAAAAATAATTTAGTATTATATGGGGGAGGAGTAACCGTAGAAGATATAAAAAATTTATCAGAAATTGATGGTTTTTTGTTGGGAAAATTGTCTCTCAATGTTGAAAAAATGTGTCAAGTTTTAGAAATGTTTCAAAATTCGACAAGCGTTTACAAAAGTTGACGTAATGAGTCAAAAAATATTCTAGTATTTTGTCTACAGGTTTTATATAATGAATTTGCGTGCAGTAAATAGAACACAGAAGGAGAAAGGTATGAAAACAAATATTAAAGTTCTTATGATAGATGACAACGCAAATCTAATAAGAAAAATAAAAGAATATTTTAAGGAACACGCAGTAATTGACCTTGCATTTGAAGCAACCGATGGTATAAAAGCTTTAGAACAAATTAAAGATCATCAAAATGATTATGATTTAATCTTAATGGATTTATTAATTTCAGAAAAAGACGGAATTGAAATTCTTGAAGAAATGAAAAAATTAAATATTGAAAAACATGTAATTATTCTTTCAAGTATTAAAAAAGAATATTCTGTCAAAATGGCTAGCAAATATAATGTAGATTATTATATGCTAAAACCATTTAGTTTAGAATCGCTAGAAAAACGTATTTTAGAAGTAGTAAATTTAGAAGAAACAAATTCGACTAAAGCCAAAGAAGAAAACAATATTCAAATGGCAATTAGTAAATTATTACACTCACTTGGTGTACCATCTCATATAAAAGGCTATCAATATATTAGAGAAAGTATTTATATGATGTATACTTCAAAAGAAATGATAGGAGGAATCACGAAAGAGATTTATCCAGAAATAGCAATGCGCTTTGATACAACTGCCTCGCGTGTTGAAAGAGCGATTCGACATGCAATAGAAGTTAGTTGGTCTAGAGGAGACTATGAACTAATGGAAGAAATATTCGGTCACAGTGTTGATTACGACCGTGCCAAACCTACTAATTCAGAATTTATTGCCACATTAGCAGATCGATTAAGAATAGATCAAAATCTAATTATGTCATAAGAAAATATCTAATATAAAAAAATGGTACGAAAAAAATTTTAATATAACGATTAGAATCCTATTGATAAAGGGATTCTTTTTTTATACAAATGAAATTAAAATAAACATTTTAAACTTCAAAAAATAGTTATGAAAAGTAAAAGTTTTAAATATTTAAATTAAATTATAACGTTAAAATCTCAAGAAATATAAAATATCGTTTTATACTGAAAAAAAGAGAGGGAAAAAATGAAAAAATTATGTACTTACATCTTTGTGATTGCAGCAATACTTTTTATTGGAAGTATAAATGTAAATGCTCAAAATGATTATTGGGAAAACTTATTTCGTAGTAAAACGCTTACTCCAACTTATCATTTTTCAGGACAGTGTAGTTTAGAACCTGATGGAGCGACGGGAATCGTAAGTTGGCAAAATTATTCACAAAGATACATTATTGAAGACCCAGTAGGTGGATGTGGAGATGGAGATGGTAAAATTAATTATGGCCATCTAGATTTTAATGAAGAAAGTTATACTGAAAATTTAGTATTTAATGCAAAAAATGTAAAAGTTGCCAAAATCGATGATAATTTATTATCCGTTGAATTAAGACCATATAGTTATACAAAAGAAAAAGAACATTTCGAAAAATTTACAAAATGGTTTGAAGATTTATCATTAGAAGAATTTTACAAAGCTGGATATCCAAAAGACTTGTGTGGAGACATGAATTCTTATAATAAAGATTTATGTGAAAATGGCTTTCCAGAATTAAAAGAAAAATTTAAAACAAAACCAACTTGGTGGGAATATTATAATCAAAATATTCAAGAAGATATCAAAAATACTTCTAACGGGTATCTTAGTGAAGAAGAAAAACAAGAAATAATAAAAGAATTACAAAGTTATCTTTATCCAGAAGAGCCAGATACTTGGTGGAAAGCATATCACTTTGAAAGCGAACCAAATGGAGTTGAAGTCATTACTCACGCTAAAGATTTAGGAAAAGGTGCTTATACTTTAAGTGCAGATGGAAAAGAAAATATTACGATTGATTGGACCATTCAAGCAATTGAATTTAATAAATCATTTGGAGCATTTAATCCAAATGCCGAAGGGTTAGCTGAAATATTAAAAGATACTGAAAAATATAAAAATATTATACCAGAAAAAAGAAAAAACAATTTTAATGGAACAGAAGTAGAATATAATTTTTTTTATCAAATAGAAGACAATGAAGATTTTTCTGAAATAATTAATAATTTAAAAGGGAAAGATATGAGTGTATATTTTTATAAATATCAAAACGGTATATCAACTGATTATCTATTAAATGGAAAAGACATCACGAAAACAGTAAATAAAGGATTTACTTATGACCACAATATTTCTATGGAAACATCTATAAATAAAGATAAAATTGATGAATTAGTAGAACTTAAAAATGCCATTTATATTGATTTTGCTTATCATGGAACCTTACCTGCTCCTTATAAACTGAGTATAAATATATATGATAATATTTCTCGATTATTCAGTGAAAAATTGCATAAAGAAGAATACACTTGTGGAGATTATAATGAATCATGGAATGGTAGTGAAAAAGAGTATGAAGCTTGGCAAGCATGTAATGAAAAATTTAATGAAAAATTACATCATATGATTACGGATTATTTAGAAAATACAACATTTACTTTATTATACTACAATCCAGAAACAGAAAAAATGGAAGTAATAAAAGAAAACTTAAAAGTAGATAAACCAGATTTTGATGGAAAACTTGAAATTGAATTTGATCATTTTTCAACCTATGTAGTGGTTGGAAGCAATGATTACAATATTACAAATAATCCCAAAAAGACAAATAATGCGCAAACTTCAAGCATGAATCTAGAGTTTTATAGTTTCCTAGCAATCAGTTCATTATTAGGAGTTATCTATTATATCTTTAAAAAGAAAAATGCGTAAAAAATGGCTATCAAAAAGATAGTCTTTTTTATCGATTTAAAAAATTAAATTTTATTTCCTTTGCATTTTTCAAGTTTACTAATGATAAAATCGCTATACAATAAAAAAAGGAGATTTAAAAGCTATGAAAAAAGAACCTCTAAAAGAAAAAAAGAATACGACTAAGAATAAAAAAAAGAAAAACTCAAATCAACAAACAAATCGAAGAAAAAGAACAGAATCAAAAAAGAAAAAAAACAATAAAATAGAACCAATAGAGCAAAATAAAGAAATAAAAAAAGAAGAAAAAAGAATGAAAACAAAATTAAAATTGAAAAAAAACATTCTTATCATCCTTCTACTTTCAATCGCATTTTTTATATCTATCTATAAATTAGTCCATTTCTACATTGATCTTGAAAAAAATAATCGGTTAAATGAAAAATTAATTCAAGAAGTTTTAAATGATGAAGTATCAGCAAATGAAGAAGATAAAGAACTAAAAGAAATATTAACGATAAATTTTGAAAAATTAATAAGTATGAATTCTGATACAAAAGGATGGATACGTTTTAATGATAATAAAGTAAATAATCCTTTGGTTCAAACACAAGATAATAATTACTATCTCGATCATTCTTTTCAAAAGAAAAAAAATTCTTTGGGTACTTTATTTATCGATTATCGAAATCACAATTTAGAAGATCAAAATGTTGTAATATTTGGACATAATGCGGTAGATGATTCGATGTTTGGATCTCTTATTAACATTTTTGAAAAAGATTTCTTTGAAAACGAAGAGCATAAAATAATTGAAATTATAGATACGAATGAAATTACACATACTTATGAGATCTTTTCCTATTATGTAATCGAAAAAGAAGAATACTATATTACTACTGCATTTTCAAATCAAAATGAATTTCAAGAATTTCTTAATACAATAAAAAAAAGAAGTATTCGAAATTTTAATACTTCCTTAACCACAAAAGATAAAATTTTAACTTTATCCACATGTAACGGGAATGGTGGTACTACAAAAAGAACAGTAATACATGCCAAAAAAATAAGTTAAATATGAATTTTTTCATATAATATGGTAAATCGTGGTAAAATAAAACAAGGTGAAAAAGAGATGAAGAAAATCTTAACAATCATTTTAGATGGGTTTGGTATTCGAGAAGAAAAACGTGGAAATGCCATTAAATTAGCAGAACCTCAAAATTTTGAAATGTTATGGCGAAAATATCCTCATTCTCTTTTGTATGCTTCGGAAGAACATGTTGGATTAGAAAAAGGTCAGTTTGGGAATAGTGAAGTAGGGCATTTAACGATTGGGGCTGGAAGAAAAATAAAACAACCTATTGATAAAATGAAAGAATTTGTTCATGAAAAAATGAATACAGATCCAACTTTTTTAAAAATGGTGGAACAAATCTTAGCAGAAAAGAAACGTGTTCATATGATGGGATTGTTTAGTGATGGAAAAGTACATTCTGATATTAATCATATTATCACTGTATTTCAAAAATTAGTTTCTGCAGGAGTAGAAGACATTTATTTTCATATTATTACAGATGGGAGAGATACGAATCCAAAAACTTCAGGTCAATATATACGAAAAATTCAAAAATTAATTGATAAAACGGGTATTGGAAAAATAGCCACCATTTGTGGAAGATATTATGCAATGGATCGAGATAATAAATGGGAAAGAACTCAAAAATATTATAATTTAGTAACAAAAGGACTTGGAATTTCAACCATTAATATAGAAAATACAATTGATGTACTATATGAAAAAGAAATAACCGATGAATTTTTAGAACCAATCGTAGTTTCTTCAGAAGGTTTAATTAAAGATGATGATATTCTTCTTTGGATGAATTATCGAACGGATAGAGCTAAACAAATATTAAAAGCTTTTACAAATAAAGATTTTGATGAGATAGAAACTTATGATATTTTTCCTGATGTTTATACTTTTGTACCAATCGATAAAACGATAAAAGCAACTCACTTTTTAAAAGAAAACTGTGTCGAAAATCCCTTAGGAATCTATTTGTCAAATTTAGGTCTTACACAAGCAAGAATTGCAGAGACCGAAAAGTATGCACACGTTACCTATTTTTTTGACGGAGAATATAGTGGAGCAATTGATGGCGCAAATAAATATTTAATTCCTTCGCCAAGAATTGCTACTTATGATATGAAGCCCGAAATGAGTGCGGTTGAAGTTACAAAAAAGGTAATCAACTGTATGGAAAAAGATTTAGACTTTATATTAGTAAATTATGCCAATGCGGATATGGTAGGTCATACAGGAAATCTGGAAGCAACAGTAAATGCTATTGTTGCACTTGATTTGTGTTTAGGAAAATTAATTGAAAAAGCTGAAGAAAATTTTTACAAAATTATTCTTTTATCAGACCATGGCAATGCTGATATCATGTTAAATGGGAAAAATGAGCCAATTACAACTCATACGACTTCTATGGTTCCATTTATTATAACGGATGAAAAAGTAAAATTAAAAGAAATCGGAGATTTAACTATGGTGGCTCCGACTATTTTAGAGTATATGGATATTACAATCCCAAAAGAGATGAAAGAAACAGGAACTTTATTTGAAGAATAAAAAAAAGAGGATTCTAAATCAAATGAACCTTTTGTCAAGGGCTAAATAAAAAAGAGAGAGTTTAGGCAATGGATTCGAATAGATGATTTCGGTATTGAACTGGAGTCATCTTTTTTAGATTCCATTGATAT
>CAOKKL010000028.1 GCA_948469065.1 uncultured Mycoplasmatota bacterium
GGAATCAACAAGACACAAGTAATTGTGAAATAATAAAAGTTTTAGAAAAAGAAAAGCATAACCTTAATAAAAAGATAGAAGATAATAAAACCTTTTATAGAAGTCTTTATGAAGATAAAGTAAAAGGAACTATTACGGAAGATATGTTTAGTATGATGTCTAGCGATTATTTAAGAGAGATTGAAGCGATGACAAAAAGAGTTGAAACGATTGATAGTGAGATAAATAATCTCCAATTTGTTAAAGAAGAAAGAAAACAAGCAGATGAAATACTAAAGAAATATAAGCGTATTAAAGAACTAAATAAAGTAATAGTTGATGAATTTATTGATAAGGTTTATGTCGGAGTTTATGATAAAGAAACGAAAACACGAGATATTGAAATAGAATGGAACTTTGAATTTTAATAAATAAAATGATAATTTGGACTTTTCCGATTCCTGCACATGGGGGTGTAGATCCTGGCAGTGTTGTAGGAGACATTTATGAAAAAGGTATTAATTTAAATATATCAAAGTTTTTAAAAGAAGAATTAACAAACTATGGTGCAATCGTTTATATGACTCGGGATGGAGATTATGATCTTGGAGCTCCAAATGTAAGTTATCGAAAAAAAAGTGATTTTGATCATCGAATTAAAAAAATTAATGAAAGTAAAGCTGATTTGTATTTGTCGATTCATTTAAATGTTTTAAATGATAAAAAATATTATGGTCCTCAAATATTTTATAATCGAAAAAATGAAGAAAGTAAAAAATTAGCAACTCATATTCAAGATTATTTAAATCAAAAATTGAATGGAACAAGAGAGATTAAAAAAATACCCGCTTCTACTTACATGTATTCAAAATTAAATGTAAATGGTGTATTAATTGAATGTGGATTTTTATCGAATTATCAAGAAAAAAAGCTTTTGATTACCGAAAGTTATCAAAAAAAAATCGCTTCATTTATTGCGGAAGCGATTCGTGATTATTCTTTTTAAAAAATCGGATTTTGGATGAGTCGTGCCAGTCTAATCCAGTGGTATAAGATTTATCTTTTAAGTATTCTAAATATGTTTCTAAGGATATTTCATCTTGCAATACTTTTTCTGTTAATTGAAATAATGCAATACATTGTTGCAGTGCTTTTTGGTACAAATCATCGAAAGATTCAAAGCTTCTCAATTTATTATTAACAGGATTACACCATTCGTTATGAGTTCGATTTAAATATTCTTTATTTAAACTTTTTTGATAAAAACTTAAATTTTGATATTTTATATAATTTTTTTGAAAAATAAAATCAAATATTTTATATAACGTTTTTTTAATTCCATAATGGTCTGTTACAAAGAATTTTATTATATAATGTCCTTGTTTTAAACTGGTTTCATAAATTTTTCCCATATCTTTTTTTTGGAAAGTTTTCTCATATGTTAAACCAATTAAATTAATTAAATCTTTTGAAAATTTTATATGTGGAAGTAATAAATTGCTTAAACTTTCTTTATACAATGGTCTTTTTTTCTTTTCTTGCCAATAAATAGCGTCAATTGTTACTTCTATTTTTTCATGGTTTCCTCGATATTCGTAATTGGGATTTTCTTCATCGATCCATCCTGCTTGAAAAATAATAAAAGGATGACATGTACTATCCAATAAATAATGAGTTAAAGAACCATACAAATAAGCTAGTGCCTCAGGATTTTGTTCCATTTTCAGTTCTTTTATTGATAAAATCATATTTTTAAAGTAATCATTTATATGTTCTCTTTGTGCTGTATTTCCAAATTTTCTTACTTTTTTACCACTTTTAAAATTTAGTAAATTATAATAAAAAAGATTATCAAAACTTTGAGCAAAAATATGATAAATATTGTTTGCTTGATTTAATTTTTGAGCAATATTATTTGATAAAGAATTTTTTACATCTTCAGAAAATAAATAATGAGTTACTATTGATGGCATTTTTTCACCAACCTTTCACAAAATTATAACATAAGATTCACGGAAAAAATATAGAATGATAATGAGCTTTGTGATATAATTTTGTAACATATGGGGTGATTAGAATGGAGAAAATATTTAAAACCTTAGATGAACAAATTAAAATATTACAAAATAAAGGGCTCATTATTCCAGATGAAAATTATGCCAAAGAAATTTTATTACGAGAAAATTATTTTTTCTTAAGTGGATATCGACATTTATTCTTAGAAAGTAATACAAATCGTACCTTTATTAAGAATACCACATTTAATGAACTTTATTCCGTTTTTTATTTTGATCGTCATATTAGAAATATTATTTTTAAAAATTTATTAATTATAGAAAATAATATTAAAAGCATTTTAGCTTATGAAGTTTCAATGAATTATGGTATTAAGGAAGAACAATATTTGAATCCTAAAAATTTTGTTCGAGATGCTAGTCGAAAAAAACAAGTAAATGATTTATTAAAAAAATTAAATCGACAAATTAGAATAAATGGAAGTTCTCATCAAGCAACTCAACATTATATAGAAAAGTATGGATATATTCCTTTATGGATTGTAGTTAAGATTTTATCTTTTGGTATTGTTGGAGAATTTTATTCCATATTAAAATTGGAAGATCAAAAAAATATAGCTGAATTTTTTCATGTGAAAGCAGATGAGTTATTAATATGGCTTCCAATTTTAGCAAATTACCGAAATTTATGTGCTCATGAAGATTTATTATATGATCATAAAGCTCAAAGAGCTATTTCTGATACGATTTATCATAGTAAATTGGAAATACCAAAAAGAGATGGAGAATATATTTATGGTAAAGATGATTTGTATGCGTTAGTTATCATTTTAAAAAGTTTATTACGAGCGGATGATTTTTATCTTTTGATGGAAAATTTAGATTATGAAATTAATTTATTATCAAGTAAATTAAAATCAATTTCAATAGAAAAAGTGTTAGATTATATGGGTTTCCCAATTAATTATAAAGAGATTGTGAGGTTTTAAAATGAAAAACGAAACTTGGAAAAACATTGGAATGTGTATTTTATCAGCCCTTTTAGGTGCAGGACTTTTCTTTGGTTGGATGTATTATTCTCCAGATACTTTTCAAAAAGTTATAACAGAAACAGTTGAAACAAAGAATGTTACAATTAATGATACTGGCATTGCAGAAGCAGTTGATAAAATTTATGATGCTGTTGTGGTAGTAAAAACATATAAAAATAAAGAATTATATTCTACTGGAACAGGTTTTGTTTATGAGACAGATGGAGAAAAAGCACATATTTTAACTAATCATCATGTAATTGAAAGTGGTGATGATGTATATGTACAGTTTACCGATGGAACTTCGGAAAAGGTAGAAATTGTTGGAAGTGATAAATATGCTGATATCGCAGTATTACAAATAACTACCAATGATTCTGTAAAAGTTGCAAGAATTGGAAGTAGCGAGGATATCCGAGTTGGAGATACCGTTTTTGCTGTAGGAGCTCCACTTGATGCTTCTACATATTCTGGAACTGTTACTAGAGGAATTGTTTCTGGTAAAAATCGATTGGTAAGTGTTTCTTTATCAAATTCTAAAACAACCGATTGGGTAATGAGTGTTTTACAAACGGATGCTGCTATTAATTCTGGAAATAGTGGTGGACCTTTATCTAATGGAAATGGAGAAGTCATTGGTATTACATCATTAAAATTAGTGAATTCTGGGGTAGAAGGAATGGGATTTGCTATTCCAATTGAAACTGCAATGGAATATGCTCATAAAATTGTAAAAGGAGAAAAAATAGAACGTCCTTATTTAGGAGTTTCTATGGCTAATTTAAGTGATGCACAATATGCGTTATATCCAAATTTAAATTCTCTTCCAATTCATCAAGGTGTCTATATTTCTAAAGTGGAAGATGGTAGTCCAGCGGCTCAAGCTGGAATTGAAGTAGGAGATATTATTACTAAAATCGATTCTGAAGAAGTGCCTACATTAGCTCATTTAAGATATTTATTATATCAACATAGTATTGGTGATGAAATTGAGGTTACTGTTTATCGAAACGGAGAAGAAAAAATAGTGAATATTAAATTAAGTGTTGCAAGTAAAGACTAATCATTTGATTGGTTTTTTTATTGACAAAATTTCATCCTTTTGTTATGTTCAATTAAAGTATAAGGAAGTGAGTTTATGGCCCTTAGTACAATTACTATAGATGATTTATTAACTTCAATTCAATCTTATCATTCTTGCGAGTCAGATTTGGAATTTGTTCGAAAAGCTTACCAATTTGCCAGTATTTTACATCAGGATCAAAAACGAAAAAGTGGCGAACCATACATTGTTCATCCCTTATCTGTTGCATATATTTTAACAAATTTTGCTCGTGCTGATATGAATACCATTTGTGCTTCATTGTTACATGATACTTTAGAAGATACTGATTGTACAAGAGAAGATATTGTAACTAATTTTGGAGAAGAAGTTGCTTTGTTAGTTGAAGGTGTTACCAAAATTAAGGGAGTTGTTTTTTCTTCTCATGAAGAAGGTTCTATTGAAAATCAAGGTAAGATATTAAATGGAATGGCAGAAGATATTCGTATTATTTTAATTAAATTAGCGGATAGATTACATAATATGAGAACTTTAGAATATAAAACGGAAGATAGACAAAAAGCAATCGCTCAAGAAACACTCGATTTTTATGTTCCTATTGCTTATTATTTAGGAAGTTATCGTTTTAAAAATGAATTAGAAGATTTATGCTTTCGTTATATTGATTCAGAAAAATTTTTGATGACAAAACATGATTTAGAAGAATATATTGAAGAAACAAAAGAGGAAGCAATTAAAATTGTACAGTCTGTAAAAAAATCATTGGAACAAAATCAAATTGATTTTCAAATTTCATATCGTACAAAAAATATTTATGGAGTTTATAAAAAATCTTGTGAGGGTTTAAAAATATCCGAGATTCATGATTTATGGGCGATACAAATCATTGTTAAAGAAATACCTACTTGTTATCAAGTTTTAGGTATCATTCATAGTTTATATCCTCCTTTTAACCAATTATTAAAAGATTTAATTGCCAAGCCAAAAACGACGATGTATCGTAGTATACATACTTCTGTTTTTGGAGAGAACGGAAAATTAATTCAATTTCAAATTCGAACGGAAGAAATGAATGAAATCGCAGAATTGGGACTTCCATATTACTGGGATTCTCCAAATGTTAAAATGAACGAAGAATTACATAATAAATTTCAATTTTTTAAGTCTTTAGTGGAAGCCAATACCCATGCAAACTCAACAAAAGAATTTATGGAAGAGGCTAAAAATGATATTTTTACTAGTATGATTTATGTTTATACTCCGATGGGAGAAGTCGTGGAACTTCCAAGTGGTAGTACACCTATAGATTTTGCATATAAAATTCATAGTGATATTGGGAATAAAATGGAAATGGCTATTGTAAATGCATCTGTCGCCAGTTTTGATCGAAAATTAAAAAATAATGATATTGTAAAGATAATTACGAATGATTCTATAGAAGGACCCAAAGAGGAATATCTTGGAATGTGTCGAACAAATTTAGCAAAAAGAAAAATAAGCGAATTTTTTAAGAAAAAAGAATCGAGTATTTGAAAGAAAATAATACTCTTTTTTTATGGGCTTGTGATAAAATATATTAGGATGTGATTTTATGGCAACATTAAAAGATTATGTAAAATACTATAAAGATTTATCTTTTCAAGAAAGTCCATTTAATGATATAGATAGTCTTATTTTTTCTCAAATTGTTTATGCTGACTATGACAAAATCATTCCTAAGGATAAAGGAAAATATATTTTATTTTCAGATGCAGCTCGTCTATTTTTAAAAAAATATAATTATGAGAAAAAAAAGACTCCAAAATTTATTCATCAAGTTTTTGATTTAATCGACTCTTTAAAAGAAGCAAAGCGATACGCTAATATTAAGATGTATTATTATACTAAAACGGTTGATGAAGAAAAACAATTTTGTGCTTTTACTTTAAGATTTCAAGGAATGGTTTATGTTGCTTTTGAAGGAACCGATACTTCTATCATTGGGTGGAAAGAAGATTTTTTATTAACAAGTACATTTCCTGTTCCAGCCCAAAGATTTGCCATTCAATATTTAAATGAATCGATTGGATTATTTGATAATTTTGTAATAGTAGGAGGTCATTCCAAAGGCGGTAATTTAGCTATGACAGCTTCTATGCTTGCAAGTACAAGAATTAGAATGAAAATCAAACAAGTTTATAATTTTGACGGCCCTGGATTTCGGGAAAAACAATTTAATTCGCTTGCTTTTCGGAGAATGGAAAATAAACTAAAAATGTTTGTTCCAAATGATTCTACCGTAGGAATGTTGTTGTTACATACAAAAAAATATCAAGTAGTAAAAAGTAATACAGTTGGATTATGGCAACATGACCCTTTTTCATGGGAATTATTTGGAGGAGTTTTTATTTTAGGAAAACTATCGGCAAGAAGTGTTAGTTTAGAAAAATCTAATGTGGAATTTATTTCTTCTTTAGAAGAAGATGAACGAAATAAAATTATTGAGATTATTTTTGATATTTTTGCTAAATTAGGAATTACAGATACTTCTCAAATGAAAATTTCTAAAATAAATCAAGCTATATCACTGGTAAAAGAAATATCAAGTATAAATAGTGAATTAAGAAAAAAGATTGTTACATTTTTTAAAATTATTTTGAAAGGAATTTAATTAGTTATTTTCACTAATTTTTTAATTTTTCATACCCTATACTAGAGGTGAAAAACATGGATAATAGAGCTACAAAAAAGGTTGTTATAGATGCTGGTCATGGTGGAAATGATCCAGGAACAAGTGCGAATGGAATTGTGGAAAAAGATTTGACTTTAAAAATAAGTAAATATATTCAAAAACGATTAGATGATTTGGGAATTGAAAATGCTATGACAAGAACAGCAGATGAAACTTTAGGACCGGATAAAAGACCTGAAAAAGCTCAAAGTTTTTTTGGAAAAGGAAATGATGTAATTGTATTATCAAATCATATAAATGCAGGAGGTGTGATATTCGCATGATGTGATTAATTAGGATTTATAATTTAATAATATTACAATTTTAAATTTTGATAATTTTTTTATTGTAAAGAAGGAAGAATTTGTAAAATATTATGATATAATTATTACGTGTGAATGGGAAAATTAAAACTATGAGGTAGTAATATGAAATTGGAAGATTTAAATATAAATCCTGAAGCTAAGGCAAGAATAGATATTGATAAAAAATTAATAGAAGCTGGTTTTGTAATTCAAAATATTGATTCATTAAATCCTACGATATCTTTAGGTGTCATTTTAAGAGAGGCACAAACAAATACTGGACCTGTAGATTATTTGATATTTATAGCAGGTAAGTCAGTTGGTGTTATTGAAGCTAAAAAAGAGGAAAGAGGAACAACACTAGGTGTAGTTGCAGAACAAACACTAAGATATATTAAAAGTGGATTAAGAGGATTAAAAGAGCAACCTGAAATAAGGTTTGCTTATGAATGCACGAATATTATAATCAGATTTTGTGATTACAAGGATGAAAAAGCAAGATCTAGAGAAATTTTTATGTTTCATACACCAGAAGAATTAGAACAATTATTAAAAGAAAACGATACTTTACGAAATAGAATGAAACAATTTCCAAAAATTGATACCAATGGATTTAGAGATTGTCAAGTTAGAGCTATTGTTAATTTAGAAAAATCATTCTCTGAAAACAAGCCTAGGGCTTTAATTCAAATGGCAACAGGTGCTGGTAAAACATTTACTGCAATAACTTCTGTATATAGATTATTAAAATATGCACAAGCAAAAAGAATTCTTTTCTTAGTTGATACTAAAAATTTAGGTGAACAAGCAGAGGAAGAATTTAGAAAGTATAGACCAAATGATGATAGTAGATTATTTGGCGAATTATATAATGTAAAAAGATTAAATTCTTCATATATTCCAAATGATACTCATGTATGTATAAGCACAATTCAAAGAATGTATTCAATATTAAGAGGTTTTGAATTAGATGAAAGAGATGAGGAATCATCATTATCGGAAAAGTCATTAAAAAATGTAAGACCAAAAGAAATTTCATATAATAAAAAATATCCAATAAATTTTTTTGATGTTGTCATTATAGATGAATGTCACAGATCAATTTATAATGTATGGCAACAAGTATTAGACTACTTTGATGCATTTTTAGTTGGATTAACGGCTACACCTGACCAAAGGACATTTGCGTTTTTTAATGAAAATGTTGTATCTGAGTATTCTCATGAACAAGCAGTTTTAGATGACGTAAATGTTGGAAGACAAGGAACGTATTTAATTGAAACTAATATTACAAAGCATGGAGCTTGTATTTTAAAACAAGTTGTTCAAACTAGAGAAAGATTATCAAAAGAAAAAAGATGGTCTCAGTTAGATGAAGACATAGTTTATTCAGCAAATCAATTAGACAATGATATTGTAAATCCTTCTCAAATTAGAAACGTAATTAAAGAATTTAAAGCGAAAGTATTAACAGAGATGTTTCCAGGGAGAAAGGAAGTTCCTAAAACTTTAGTGTTTGCTAAAACTGATAGTCATGCTAATGATATTGTAGATATTCTTAGAGAAGAATTTGGTGAAAGTAATGAATTTTGTAAAAAAATTACTTATGGATCTGATGAAGATCCAAAATCAATTTTAAGTGCATTTAGAAACAACTATTATCCAAGAATTGCTGTTACTGTTGATATGATTGCTACAGGGACAGATGTAAAGCCTATTGAATGTTTAATATTTATGAGGGATGTAAGAAGTAAAAACTATTTTGAACAAATGCTAGGTAGAGCTACGAGAACTTTAGACCTAGATAATTTAAAAAAGGTTTCACCATCAGCAACTGAAAGAAAGTTAGGGTTTATAGTAGTTGATGCTGTGGGTGTTACATCATCACAAAAAACTACTTCTAGACAATTAGAGCGAAAACCAAGTGTATCACTTAAAAATCTACTTAATAGCGTTGCATTTGGAGCGAAAGATGAAGATACATTAACATCAATAGCTAATAGATTTATTAATTTAGATAAAGTTCTTAAAATAGAAGATAAAGAAGAATTTAAAAAATTAACTAATGGGATAGGAATAATAGATGTTGCAAAAAATATTTTAAATGCTTTTGATGACGATTATATTAACTCCAAAACTGATTCTTCAAAAGATGTTATCGAATATGAAACTGCAAAACAAGAAATTATTGATAATGCTATTAAGCCAATTTATGATCCAAAAGTTAGAAAATTTATTCTTGAAGCTAGAGATAAACACTATCAAATAATAGATAATGAAAATATAGATTCGATTGAATTCTCTGGATGGGATACAAATAAAGAAGAAAAGGCTAAGGAGATAATTAAAACATTTGCACGATTTATTGAAGAAAACAAAGACTCTATTGATGCCTTAAATATTATTTATAATCAAAGTTATAAAAATAGGCCATTAACCCATAAGATGGTTGAAGAATTATATGAAAAAATGATGAGTGCTTCTTATTACTTATCTAATACTAAATTATGGGAAGCATATTCAACTATTTATGGTAATAAAGTTTCTACAAGAGTAGAGGACAAACTTGCTGATATTATATCTCTAATTAAGTTTGAGTTAAAGCAAACAGATGAATTAAAATCCTTTAATACTATGGTTAATATTAAATTCAAAGAATGGTGTTTTAAACAAAATGAAGGATATGGCGAATTCAGCGAAGAACAAATTGAATGGTTAAGAATGATAAAAGATCATATTGCTAGTTCAATGAATATTAAAGAGAGTGATTTAGAATTAACGCCTTTTAATAATAAGGGCGGCTTGGCTAAATTTTTTCAATTGTTTGGTGCAAAATTTAGAGAAATATTAGCTGAGTTAAATTATGCATTATTGATGTAGGAGGTTTTAAAAATGAGTGAAAGTATTTCAACAATAAATAAAAAAGTTTGGAATATGGCAACAGTATTAATGAATGATGGAGTATCTAATCAAGATTATCTTGAGCAACTAACATACCTATTGTTTTTTAAAATGATAGATGAGTATAATAAACCACCATTTGAAAAAGGAATTGAATTACCTGATAATTGTAACTGGGATGAATTGAAAGCAAAAAAAGGTGCAGAGTTATTCAAATATTATAATGGAATTTTGGAATCTTTATCAGAACAAGATGGTATGTTACAAGAAATATATTCTGGTGCAATAAATAAAATATCAACACCTGCTATGTTATCGAAGATTATTAATATGATAGATGGGGAAACTTGGACTGCATTATCATCAGATGTTAAAGGCGATATATATGAAGGATTATTACAAAAAATAGCGGAAGATACTAAGAGTGGAGCAGGACAATACTTTACTCCAAGACCTATAATCGATGCAATGGTAAAATGTATAAAACCTGAACCAAATAAAACAATTGTAGATCCTTGTTGTGGTTCAGGAGGTTTTTTACTATTATCAAAAGATTATATAGAAAATAATTATGATTTGACTGAGGAAGAAAAAAACTTCTTAAAATACAATACATTTAGAGGTTGGGAGATTGTTCAAAGTACATATAGATTATGTTTAATGAATCTTTTTATGCATAATATCAGTGATGTGGATGGAAAGTCTCCAATTACTAGGAATGATGCATTATTATCAGATCCAGGCGAAAGATTTGATTATGTTTTGACAAATCCTCCATTCGGAAAAAAAGCCTCTTTAACTATAACAAATGAAGATGGCGAACAAGAAGATGAAAAGTTAGTATACAATAGACAAGACTTTTGGACGACAAGTTCTAATAAGCAATTTAATTTTATTCAACATATTCATACATTATTAAAATCTAACGGTAAAGCTGCTGTTGTATTACCAGATAATGTATTATTTGAAGAAGGTTCTGGTGGACTTATAATTAGAAAAAAATTACTTGAAACAACAAATCTTCATACAATATTAAGATTACCAACAGGCATCTTTTATAAACCTGGTGTTAAAGCTAACGTTATTTTTTTCGATAATAAGCCTGCTTCAAAAGATGTTCAAACCAAAGAAGTATGGATTTATGATTTAAGAGCAGAAATGCATTTTACTCTAAAAAAGAACCCAATTAAAACTTCTGACTTAGATGATTTTGTAAAATGTTATAATCCAGATAATATTTATGATAGAACTGAAATTTGGAGTGAAGAAAATCCAAATGGTAGATGGAGAAAGTTCACATATAATGATATAAAGAACAATAACTATAATTTAGATATTAAGTGGATTGTTGATAATGATTTAGAAAATGAATCTCTCGATGATTTATTCAGTAATATTATTAATGAGAGCAAGAAAGTAGCAGAAATTGCTTTAGAACTTGAAGAGATTATTAATGGAGTGAAGTAAATGGATGCTATCAAACTTAGAAGAAAAATATTATTTGAGGCAATGCATGGTAACATTATTAAATGTGATGATTTGCTGTCACCTGTATCTATTTGTTCCTCAGAAGAAGTAGGAATTTTTGAAATACCAAGCAATTGGAAATGGATTTCGATAAAAGATTTATGTAATCATTTATATGCTGGTGGTGATAAAACAAAACATTTTTCAAAAAACATTACTGACAAATATAAAATACCTATTGTAGCAAATGGTAAAGATAATGATGGAATTATAGGATATACAAATATAGCAACTGAAAATGAAGAATGTTTAACTATTTCTGGAAGAGGTACAATAGGATATAGTGTAGTTAGACGATATCCGTTTTCGCCAGTAGTAAGATTATTGGTGTTAAAACCTAAAAAGGAAATTGATTTGTATTTTTTAAAATACGCTTGTGATTGCTTTATTAAGCATGGTAAAGGAACAAGTATTCCTCAATTAACATTACCAATGGTAAAAGATATAATATTACCAATTCCACCGTTAGAACATCAAAAGAAAATTGTTATGAAATTAGATTTTATTTTTTCAAAACTATTAGAATTAGAAAAACATTCAACACATTTAAATAACATAGTAGAACTTGTTCGTAAAAAATTGTTTAAAATGGCTATGATAAATTTTAACGGTTCAACTGATAATTGGAGGGAGGATTGCTTAGGTAATATTCTTTTATATGAGCAACCTACAAAATATATTGTGGCAAACGAAAAATATGATGATAGTTATAAAACACCAGTCCTTACAGCAGGCAAAACGTTTATATTGGGATATACAAATGAGATTGAAAGAGTATTTAATAAGTTGCCTGTTATAATATTTGATGATTTTACAACTGATTCTAAATATGTTGATTTTCCATTTAAGGTTAAGTCATCAGCAATGAAAATATTAAGTTGTAACCCAAATATGAATATAAAATTTTATTATTATTTGTTGCAATCTCTAGATTATGATGCCTCAACTCATAAGCGTTATTGGATCTCTGAATTTGCACCAATGGTTGTACCAGTTCCTCCAAAAGATGAACAAGATAAAATAGTTGAAATAGTAGAACAATTATTGAATCTTATTAATCAGATATAATTTATTTAAAGAATTTAAAAAATGCCTGGTGTGTTTTTGAAAAATGTTATCTAATGTTATAGAGGTGTAGTATGATACAAAAATATACTTATATTGATCTTTTTGCAGGCTGTGGTGGCTTATCTTTAGGCCTATCAAAAGCGGGATGGCATGGACTTTTGCCGTTGAAAAAACAAAGATGCTTTCTCTACACTAGAACATAATTTAATTATAAATAAAAAACATTTCTCATGGCCTAATTGGTTAAAAGAAGATGCATTAGAGATATATGGACTTATAAAAAATTATAGGGATGAACTATTAAATTTAAATGGAAAAATTGATTTAGTTGTTGGTGGACCTCCATGTCAAGGATTTTCTATGGCAGGAAAAAGAATGAAAAATAATGCAAGAAATAAACTTGTTAACGCATATATAGAATTTATTGATATAGTAAGACCTAAAATGTTATTTTTAGAAAATGTTCATGGTTTTATTGTCGGATTTGAATATAATAATAAACGTGGTAAGCCTTATTCTACTATAGTAAAAGAAAAACTTGAAAAGATTGGATACAAGGTTGATTCAGACATTATAAATGTTTCAGATTATGGAGTACCACAGGAAAAGATTTATTTTAGTAGGAACATTAAATGATAATGATATCAATTTTTTTGAACAATTAAAAATTTCAAGTAAAACTTTTTTGAAAGAAAAGGGGATTTGTGAAAAAATAACTATAGAACAAGCAATTGGCGATCTATTAAAATCAAGTGGTACATATAAAAATGACAAAATGAAAAATTTTATTTTGGTAAATATGGGAAAATTGAATCAAAATACCAAGAATTAATGCGAGAGAATTGTTATGAGTTTCCTGATAGCCATAGATTTTGCAAATCACAATTTAGAAACTATAAATATATTTAAAGAATTAATGATTAAAAGAAATATTAGATGGATCAATTGGTTATGATGACTTATGTTTTGATTTTTATGTGACACAATGTATTTTATCTAATAATCAAAATAATTTATATGATACGTGGGATGAAATACGAAGCATTAGAAATGGTTGTGCTCATGTTAAACAATTTCGAAATAAAGATGGAGAAGATTGTATAACTCTGATTAATAATTCTATTGAAATAAAAGAATCAGAAATAGATATTTATAGAAAAAAGTTATTAGATTTTTATAAAAACATATTATGATTATTATCCATTGTTTATTGATAAAAACAATATTGAGAAAGAATTAGAAGTGCATAATTGAACTATATTAGATAACTGTGAATAATTAGTTTGAATTTTCTTTTAATCAATTTAATAAAAAAATAGCATACCTTTTAAATAGGAGGTATGTTTTTTATGTCAATAAATAAACAATTAAAAATAAATAACGAATACTTTAGTGAGAATACTTTTCAGGATATTATATATAGTTATTTAATAAAAATGTTTAAAATTCCTAATAATGATTTGGAATTGTTTTAAAAATGTGTTATATTATGATATTTTAAAAAACATTTTTTTTGAACTAAATGGATAGGAGAAATATGTATAATAATTTAGTTAATCCTACTAGTTATAAAGTAGGAGTATATATAAGATTGTCTCAAGAAGATTCTGATAAAAAATATGAATCAGATAGTGAAAGTGTTATTAATCAAAGAAATATATTAACATCTTATTTAAAAGCTAATAATTATATTTTGATAGAAGAATATATAGATGATGGATACTCAGGAACAAATTTCGATAGACCTGGATTTCATAAATTAATTGATGATATTAAAAATAAAAAAATAAACATGGTAATAGTAAAAGATTTATCTAGATTAGGTAGAGATCATGTTATGACAGGATACTACATAGAAACATTTTTTCCAGAAAATGATGTAAGATTTATTTCGGTAATGGAAAGCTATGATAGTGCAAAAAGGCAAGCAAGTAATGACTCATCAACATTTATTGTTGCTTGTAATGATTATTATAGTAAACAAAACTCATATAAAATTAGGGATGTTTTGCATTCTAAAAAGGTTGCAGGTCAATTTATTGGAAGTAAACCATCTTATGGGTATATGAGAGATCCTAATGATAAGGGACATTTAATACCTGACCCAGAAGTAGCTGATAATGTTATAAATATATTTAAATGGTTTGCTGAGGGATTAAATTTAAAAGAAATTGCTGAGAAATTAAATGGTTTGGGAATAGAAACACCTAGTACTTATAAAAATAGCCCTAATAAAATAGGAAATTGGAATTATGATACTGTTAAATCAATATTGCAAAATAGGATTTATACTGGTGATATGATACAAAATAAGGAAATGAAGATAAATTATAAATCTAAAAAAAGAATACATTTAGATGAACAAAATTGGATAATAGTTGAAAATACTCATGAACCACTAATTGATAAAGCAACATTTTTTGAAATAAATAATAAGGGTAGATATACAATGCCTAAAACAAAGACTAAGAGAGAAAAAAGACTATTAGAAAATTTATTTGTTTGCAATGAATGTGGTAATAGTTTAACAATTAATTATCGTAAGTCTAAAGATTGTTGGAGTATTAATTGCAATAGATTTACTAGATATTCAATTAATAATAGATGTGTTTCACATTATATGCTTTATAATCCTCTAGAAGAATTAATCCTAAAAAGAGTTAAAAGTACTTTAGATAAATTCATGAATGATTTGGATATAGATGACTTAGCTAATAAAGTTTATAAAAGACTAAATAATGAAAATAATAATAATTTTAAGGAATTAGATAAATTAATTGAAAAAAGAGAAAAATGTTATAAAAAATTAGTAATAATGTACAATGATAAATTTGAAAATAAAATTGAATCTTATACTTATGAGTTGCTTAAACAAAGTACAGAAAAAGAAATAGAAGAGTTAAATTCAAAAGTAGAAAAATTAGAAAATCTTAAAAGTCAAAAAAAAGTATATAATACTAAATTATCAGATGTCGTTGATAAAATTAAAAAATTATTGGATTTAGAGCATCCAACTCGAGAACTTTTATTAGATGTTATAGATAAAATTGTAATAGATAAAGATAGAAATATAGAAATATTCTATAAATTTGGAATTACTAAAACTGATAAATTAAATAATAATAATTGATTTTTTTTAGTTCATTGAGTTAGGCACTCAGTGAGTATGAGGGGGTGATGGTGCTGAAGTAATTTATGCATTGCGTAATAATGACACCTTATCTCGTTTAATTACTAATGAAATTGCTAGAACTGGTCAAAATGTACGAAAATACTATCAAAGAAGACTACCTAGTGATTCGTCAAAAGATTATTATTATATGTTGCGAAATACTCCTAATAATGAAACTTTAATCGTTGAGTATGGTTTTGCAGATAGTACAGGAGATGATGTAAATCTTTTAAAAAATAATTGGGAAGATTTAGCAGAAGCTGTAGTTCGTGCACTTGCAACTTATTTAAATGTAAGTTATGAGGGTCCAGTTGGAAGCGATTATTATACAGTAAAATCAGGGGATACTATTTTTATGGGGAATAATGAGTATTAAATTAAATTTTTATCAAAAATATTGCTTAAGTTGGGAAAAACTCAACTTTTTTTTGGTATAATTTAATTATCAAGAACTTTTAAAAGGAGTCGATTTTTATGAAAGTAAAATTAAGTGAAGTAATTGATTCCTTAGATTTACAAATGATGAATTTGAATATTATTATAATCAAATTAATGGAGAAATATTTATGTCAAATATTGGAGATTATGAAAACTTAAATGAAGATGAATTAGATGAACTATTTGAAAACTCTATTATGTTACCCACTAGATATGATATTAATGAATATGAAATGATGGAAGATTTTGCAGAAACAATTGAAGATATTAGACTTCAAAATCAATTATATATTTCTCTAAATGGTAGTGGTGCATTTAGAAGCTTTAAAGATACTTGTATTAATTTTGATATTATCGACGTTTGGTATAAATTTAGAGATGAAAAGTATAAAGAAATTGCTGTAAATTGGTGTAAAGAGAATAATATAAAATTTGAATAGGAGATGAATTATGAAGAAGTTTTTAAGAAAATATGATTTTGAAGATTATTTTGATTCACTTATACTATCTCGTGGAAAAAGTTACTATAAAGAAAATAGAATATTAGATATTTGGTGTCAACAAGATTTAGTAACTGCTTATATTGATGGCTCTGAAATATATAAAGTTGAAATAAGAGCAAATGATAAAGAATTGAATAATTGTTATTGTTCTTGTCCATATTCAGAAGATGGTGAATACATGTGTAAACATATTGCTGCTGTTCTTTATTATTTAGAAAAAAATGATATTCCAGAATTAGAAATTTCAAATAAAAAGCAAGTAAAAAAAGAAAAAAACAAATCCGAACTTTCTAAAATATATGATGAAATGAATTATGAACTAAGAAAAATAAGTGATAGAAATGGATTTGTTAATTATTATAACGGAAGATACTTTGTAGATTTAATTTCTAATGTATCTGGTTACATAGATGATTTTATAGATAATGAAGAATATAACAATGCTTTTGAATTAATCAAATATACATATAGATTTATAAAGGATACTTTTATGGATGGATCTAATGGTGAATTTCAAGATTCATTATATTTAATTAATGAAAATGCAAGTAAACTTTTATATAATGATGAATATTTTGATATCTTCTTGGATTATACTGAAGATATAACTTCAAATAATACCCTAGATGATTTTTCTGATTCACCATTACATGCATTTATCCTTTATGTTCATGATAAAGAGTCAGCTAAAAAAGTAGTTAAAATACTAGATGAAATTGAGTTGAGCACTTATAGAATATTTGTTAGTCAAACTTTGGATAAAATATCATTAACTTATGATTTTATTGATAAAGATGATGCTATAAAAATGTGTTATGAAAGTATTGAACATTATGGAGTAAAAGAATTATTAATTAAGTATTTAAAAAATGATAATAAAATAGACGAAGTAATACGATTATTAAAAAATGATATTAAAAATCATGTAAGAAAAGATATGGCTTATGATAAATTACTAGATATTTATGATGAATATGATAAATTAGAAGAAAAGAAAAAAATACTACCAGAAGTTATAATAGAAACAAATAGTTTTGCAAGATATAAGGAACTAAAAGATATGTATAGTGATTCTGAATGGAATTCTGTAAAAGAAAAAATAATATCTAAAATTAAACCTAATAATAGGGATATTTTAGAAGATATTTATATGGAAGAAAATGAAACTAATAAATTATTTGAATTATTGAAGGAAAATCCTAGTATGTATAGATTAGCAAAATATCAAGATTCAGTAAAAGATAAATATAGTAAAGAATTATTAAATTTTTATAAACCACAAATACTTGAAGAATCAAAAAGAGTATCAGCTAGAAAATGGTATCAAGAATTATGTCATTATATTAGAAAAATGAAAGAACTTGATAATTCTGATGATTTTATCTTTGATATGTTAAAGGAAATGTATCCTAATTATAGGAGTAAACGAGCATTTAAAGAAGAAATAATGAATGTTTTAAGTCCTAAAAATAAACAAAGGTTTTATGAATTAATAGAAAATAGAAAGCCGGTGAAATATTGAAAAACAATATAATTATATATGTATCAAACGATGGTAATATAAAAGTTGATGTTAATATACTAGAGGAGGATATCTGGATGAGTCAAGATGGAATGGCTAATCTTTATGATACTACTAAAAATAATATTTCAATGCACTTAAAAAATATCTTTGATGAAGGCGAGCTCCAAAAGGATTCAGTTGTTAAGAAATTCTTAACAACTGCTAATGATGGTAAAAACTATAATGTTTTGCACTATAATTTAGATGCCATTATTGCTGTTGGCTATAGAATTAACTCTAAAAAAGCGACTGAATTTAGAATATGGGCAACCAAAGTTTTAAAAGAATATATGATTAAAGGATTTGCTTTAAATGAGGAAAGATTAAAGAATAATGGTGAAAGTCCATATTTTGAAGAGTTGCTTGCTAGAATTCGTGATATTAGGTCTTCTGAAAAAATATTTTGGAGAAAAGTGTTGGATATTTATGCGACTTCAATTGATTATGATCCAAAAAATAGATTATCAATTGATTTCTTTAAAACAGTACAAAATAAAATGCATTATGCTACTCATGGACATACTGCAGCTGAAATCATATTTGCTAGAGTAGATTCTAAAAAAGATCATTTAGGACTTACTAATTTTAAAGGTAATCATCCAACAAAGAGTGAAACTGAAATTGCTAAAAACTATTTAACTGAAGAAGAACTTAATATCTTAAATAGAATGGTATCAGCCTACTTAGATGTTGCTGAAATTAATGCTTTAGATAGACATGCAATGACTATGCAAGATTGGGTGAATGAATTAGATTCATTTCTAAAAATGACTAGGAAGGATATATTAAATGGCTCGGGTACGATATCACACAAAGAAGCATTAGAAAAAGCACATAAAGAGTATGATAAATATATGCAAAAACATTTGACTACTGCTGAAAAAGACTATTTAGAAATGTTAAACAAAGAAGCCCAAGAAATTGATAAATAACAGGTTGGTGATAATAGTGAGAAAAGTTTTAGAAACGAATTTGTGTAAAATAAATTATTCAGAGAGTTTAGAAGATTTAGCAGAAGCAACTGTTCAATTACTTGATAAAAAGATAATTGAATACAGATTGTTTTTTGAATCACCTATTAGTGAACAGATAGTTGTTAATTATTTTGATACTGTGGAAGAGTTTAGAGAATTTATATATGAAATTAGAGGTGAAAGAAATTCATTACCTGAATATGCTAGAGGAACTTATGATAATAGAATGGTTAATGCATGTGTAAATCCTAAATTTCAATTAAAAAGATTATATACTGCTAGTCATGAGTTATTTCATATTTTGTATATGAAATATATATTGAACAATGATTATTCAAAAAGAATAGTTTGGTATGATGAAGGTATGGCACAATTTTTGTCGGGAGAAAAAGATTCGTTAACTGATGATGCTTTTAAAGAATTTTATTTGAAGGTAAGAGAAGAAGCAAAAGTAATACCACAGATGAATAGTTTAGAACATGGGAATTCTTTTGTCAATGAAGACTATAATGGTTATGACTTAAGCTATTTATCCATAAAATATTTATCAGAAGTGTTAAGCACTGAGCAATTTAAAGATTTAATGTCTGATTTTAAAAAGATTAGTCAATTCGGAGATGATATAATTCAGAAAATGTTTAGTTATTATGATGAAAAGTTAGAAAACACAATTTTAAAAAAATAAATTAAAATTTAATCATCCTATAATTTTGATTAAAAACTAAAAATTAGGATGATTTTTTTTGCTATAAATTATTGTTACTATTAGCTTTATTCCATATATCATCCTACAAAGTAGGATGAATTTCGTAAGTACGAAATAAGAATGGTGTATATACGAGCCCTTATTTTATAAGGAAAAGTTAATGTATATGCACCATCTTCTTATCCTGCTGTTTCCATAATTTGATTAATCATTTATGACTTGACTCTTCTTTTTTGTGGAGATAACATGCATCAGGCGAAGGAGATGATGTGTATGATAAGATTTAATTTATATTTGCCAGAGGAGTTATTTGAACGAATTAAATTACTTGAAAAATTCTATAATATCTCTATAACTAAATTAATGGTAGAACTATTAGAAATTGGGTATATAGATATGTTAGATATAAGAAAAAATAAATAAGTTTATAAAAATGAAAGGGTTAGGTGATGAATATGAATATAATGTTTTTTAAATTAATGGAGATTTATGATAGTAAGTAATATTGTTAGGTATGTTACAGGCATGCCAAATAATATTACTAAAACAAAATTTAAAACCATAGAATTTATTGGAGGTATTAAACTCTATGGTTAAATACAAGGTTAATTTAA
>CAOKKL010000029.1 GCA_948469065.1 uncultured Mycoplasmatota bacterium
ACTTTTTTTTCGAGTCGAATCTTGTCTTTGGCTCGATGATAATTAAATAAAATATGACCTTTTTTAAAAATTACTGTTTCTTTACTATTTAAATATTTTGGTGGAGAACTATCGGGTAAATAAACTCGACCTGTAAAACCAACTACTTCTCCATTTAAATTGTGAATGGGAAAGATAATACGGTTATTAAAAGTATCATAAAAGTATTCATTTTTTTGGTTTAATAAACCCAAGGACATAAGATAAGAATTGTCATATTTTTTTTGATGAAGGAATTCAGATAAACTATTTTTTTCTAGTGCAAGACCAATTTGAAACTCTTTTTGAATTTCTTCATTGAGTCCTCGACTTTCTAAATAGTTTCTAGCTTTCTCTCCTTTTTCTGTCATCAAATTATTTTGATAAAATAAATTACTCAGTTCCATAATTTTATATTCAATTTCATTTTTTGTAATTTGTTTTCTCTCATTTTTAACGGATAAAGAAACTCCTATTTTCTCAGCAATTTTTTGAACAGCTTCTGGAAAAGTTAAATTTTCATATTCACTTACAAATTTAAAAACATTACCAGTTGCTCCACAAGAGAAACATTTAAAAATACCTTTTTCTCTTGATACGCTCATACTTGGAGAATGATCGGCATGAAAAGGACAAACACCAAAATAATTTTTTCCTTTTTGATTGAGAGGAATATAACTACTTATAATTTCTACAATATCTGCATTTTGTCTGACATAATTAATTTCTTCTTCTGCAATATGAAACATTTTTTTCCTCCCTATACTATAAATTATTCAAGGCTTTCACCCAATTTCCTTTTTTTCAAAGAAAAAAATGCAAAATTTCATCTTTTTATGTAATATTTTTGATGAATTTTGCATAATAGACTTCTTGGATATTCCCTTTATCTTTACTACATGTAATGAAAATTAAACATGGAAATTCATAATTTTCTAAATAAATGGTTCCTGTTTTTTCTACTTCTTCTTTTTTAAAGAAACGATATTCTTGCTTCTTGTCTTGATAGTAAAAGAAAATTAATTCATTTTCTTTCATTTGATATAAATTTTTAAAATAAGCGTGTGTTCCATTTCCCGAATGAGATGCTAAAACAATTACACTGGATGGAAATGAGTTTGAAATGGTTTCTTCTAATAATTGTATATTTTTATCTACATGATTTTCTTTCACTTCTTTTTGGTAAATTGGATTCTTTATTTGTAAAGAAGGAATTTCTAAAACTCCAAATAAATTTGGATTGTTTTCTTTTTTGGTAAGATAGTAATCCATATCTAATTTTTGCGTTTCGGTTAAAATTATTTCTTGCTTTTTGGGAAAACATAGAAAAAGACAAAGTAATATTAAAAGAAAAATTAGATAAATTTTTTTAGACATAAAATAAGTAATATTAGTATACTTTCTAATAAAAAAGAATCTTCTTTGGTATTCGGTACATTTTGAATTGGAAATCTTTTCAATTCTTCTGTTTTCTTTACAGTTGTTTTTTCCGATTCTTCTTTTATGGATGGATCTGTGGATATATTTTCATTTTCTACAGTTGGCTTCTTTTCGGGAATTTTTTTAGTAATCGAGAAGGTCCAAGTACACGGAGAAAATCCCGATTCGATTCCTATAAGTTTTCGATCATTTTGATAAAAATAAAAATCTTCTTTTCCCATTTCTTCCACTTTAATTTTCGCATTTAAAGTACACCCATGAATAATCCACTTATCTTTTTCCTCTTTTATTTGGCAATCTTTCGAAGTTAACTTATAATTGTTCTGTTTCTCTAAAATTAACTCATCTTCTACTTCATAATTTTGGATCCAGTTCGGAACTAATTCTATTTGTTCTTCCATTTCTTTTTGATAAATTTCTAATTCTTGATTGTGTATAGTAAATTCTAAATCGGGATGAAATGTTTTCCATATTAAGTTTTGTGTAACAATATAATATCTTATTTGAGTAATCATATCTTTTTGTTCTTGCGTAAAATAAATATATTTTTTTATTTTATTTTGTATCGATTCATCTTGAATAAAAAAGTCGTTTCTAATTTTTTCATAGTCGGTATCATAATCAAATGACTGTCTAGCATCGATGGTATACAATAATTTTTCATTTTCATTATTCGTATACTGAATCATCATTTCTTTTTTATTTTGATATGAGTAAAAATAATCGGTTAAAAGATTCGTGCGATAATTAAGAGTTTGTGCAAAGCAATTGGAAAGAAAAAGAAAGAAAAAGGCGACAATAAAACTTATTTTTTTCATGATTCATATTTCCTTTTTTTCTCATAAATCATATGTTTTGTTAACTCAAATTCATTGGTATTGGGAACTTTTTCTATTTTGCGATTGGTAAGAATAATAGAATACGTTTTTTCTTCGCCATCTAATTGGAAAAAAGTAGGATTCTTTGTAATTTCATATCCAAAAATAGTTTCAATTTCAACAATTTTATAATCTCCAACTGGAAGATTTTCTATTTCTATTATTCCAAATTCATTGGTAAAACCATCCCAAATACAAATATCTTCTTTCCATATTTGAAAATGAACGCCTGCCAATAATTCTTTGGTTGTTTCATCTTCTTTTCTTATTTTTAAATTTTGAGTTTTGGTTTTATTTGTCACTTTTATAGTCTGCTTTTCCTTTTCTTTTTGAATAGTTACATCAATCGGTTCTTTTTTTGGTTCATACTCTTTGGGAACTTCTAATTCTTTGATATAATATTCGCCTTCATAAAGATTGGAAAAAAGAACTTTTCCATCCTTTGTCGTCGTTTTTTTCTCAATGCAAGTATCTTTTGAATAAATCATATCACCTTTGGCATTATAAATATCTTGTTTGGAATATAATCCAAACGTTACATTAGAAATCGGTAACTCTTTTTCATTTTGTTTTTGTACTTCTAACTCTAAAAAGTAAGGCATAATTGTTATTTCAAATTGCTTTGATGTTAGTTTTCCTTTTTTCATAGTATTTTGTCCATCTTCACGATAATAAAATTTAATAGGATTTCCTGGATAATCTTTTTGGAATGTAATTGTATTTTTTTGATTCGTTTGACTTGTAATTTCTAATTTATTTTTATCTTGTTTTACAGTTACAGAATTAGAATTTTTAACATAATATTCCTCTAATTTTCCAAATTCATCTGTTAAATTTAATGCTTCAATTTTATTCCATGTAAAATGTTTTCCAGCCAGCGATGGTAGTATTTCATCTTCTTTCATTAAATTTAAAATTTCTCTTCTCTCATTTTGAAACCATTCTACCTGATTGCCTCCTAAAAACTCCGTATAATATATTTTCCAATCGGAAGGAATAATTTTCTCCCAAATTAATAATTGAGCAGCATAATAATAATAAATGTGATTATGGCCTGGATAATGATATCCATAGTATGCTACCTTACTAATATATTCTTTTTGTTCTTCACTTAAATGCAATTTTTGATATTCCCATTCCTCTAATTCTTCATAAATATCATTACTTAAAGCAACTCCTGGTTCTAAACAATAAACAAATTCTTTTGTATCTTTGTCTTTCACAATGAAAAAATATAATTGAACGGTTTTATCGGTTCTTTCAATTTTATAAGTTAGGGTATTGGGGTCTTGTTCCAATTCAAACTTCGAATTAGCAAACGTGCATTTTTGATGAAGGAAAAAAAGCCCAAGTCCTACTAATGTATATTTAATTATTTTATTCATAAAATTCTCCTTTTTGCGACTCGCAAAGTTAATATAATAAGATTCTATTTGTTTGTAAAGAGACATAAAAACACTCTAAAATATCCTTTTTAGAGTGTTTGAATCTACTAATTTTTGCTTTTTTCCTAGCCAATTTTAATATTTTTCATTTCAATTTTTACGAAAATTATTTTTTCTTTTTCTCTTTTCGACAAAAGTTGTCATTTTTTTTCAAGCTGAATTGCAAAATTATCAAAGAAATCAATAAACAAAGAAGCAAAACAAATAGCGATATAAATTCCAAGAGAAAAAGTAATACGATTCCAAAAAGCAGCGGATAGACCAATGGCTACACCATATAGAATTTTTCCTTTTTCCATATAAGGAGAATATTCCATGTCTCCAGCAAGAAAAATAGAGGCAAAAATCGTCGATGAGTTTAATAAATTTCTTAACAAATCTTTTGAAGGAAATAAAAATTCTAAAAAAAGAACGAAAATGGTATAACTAATTAATATAGAAATAGGAATTTCTTTTTTATAATAATAATCAAAAGATAAAAAAATAAGACCAAAAAGAGCAAGCAAAATACTGGTGTTACATACTCCTCCTACATTTCTGCCAAAAAAGATATCTGAGATAGTATAAATGGTTTGATGAGTTATTTCACTTTGATTTTCAAAAGGAATTTTTCCAACAACATTTATAAGAAATAATAGAAAAACACTACTAAAAATAAGAGGACTAAACTTTTTCATTTTTTTCATTCGAAATAAAAGAAAAAGAAAGAATAAGAAGAACATCGTGATCCACAAGTTTGATTTAATTGGTAAAATCATTCCAATCAGAAATCCATACAATGCAAAATTGATCGTATTTTTTTTCTTATTGTCTTTCATTACAAGCCATCCTATGAAAAAGCCACAACCAGGAAATAAAATAGGACGAAACATTTCTAAAAATGATACATCTTTTTGAAGATATGGCAAAATACCATTTTTATAAAATCCGTAAAACACCAATGGGCATAAAGCAAAAAATAATAAATTTTGATAAGAATAATCAAAATTAAAATGGAATTTCATGTACTTTTGTTTCATTTTTTTCACCGCTTATTATTTTTTTAAAATCAATTTTAGAAGGACAAATATAGGAACATAATCCACAATGAATACAATTGGAAAAATATTTTTGCTTATTGGTATCGAATCCTTTTTTCGGATTACAATTCATAGGACAAATACTAACACATTTACCACATCGGATACATTCTTTTGACTCTAATATTTCTTTTTTCATTATCATAATAGATTGTAAATCGTTGGTAACAATTAAATTACTAATATCCATTTCTTCTCCTACCAACAACCCATTGATACAATAAATTACATCAATATTTTTTTTAATTTTAATATATTGTTGAATTAAATCTTTTACCGAAGCTCCAATTTTTGTTTCTATAATTTGCGGATTTTCAATTCCATTTCCACTAATAGTGATAACTACTTCGGTAGGATAATGTTTTTTTTGAACCACCGTAACCATAGTTTTTATTTCACTTGGTTTTAAAATTAAATAATTATCTTCAAGATTTAAATATGGCAATAAAAATTGTTCTTCTGCAATTAAATAGTAATCGGGTAATACTAATAATTCCATTTCTAGATAAGTTCCCATTTGATTTTCAAAATTTTCAATATTTTCTCGATCATTACATTTCATTACTACTTTGGTAGAAGAGGCATTTAATTTTTCCCGTAAGGCATCAAATGTTTCTAATATTTCAAAATAATATTCTTTACTAAGAAAAATTTCATTCGCAACATATGGCTCATCATCCATCCCATTTAAAATAAGCGTACATCCTTTTTTACTATGTTTTAATTTTTCAGATAATGAAATACAATTGTGTTGCTTTAATTCGGTGATTATTTTTTCTAACGATACGCTTGTTATATTTTTTAACGCTGCTCTTCTTTTTTGATAAGTTTCTTTATAATCATTTAAAATTACAAAACATTTTATATTTTTTTTAGTAACCGTATCACAATATTTAGAACCAATTAGTCGCCCAGATACCGGAGAAATACCTTGATTAGTAATTCTTTGTTCTTTTTTTATTAAAAAATCGGATTTAATTTTAGCTTTTTCATCCATAGGAAGATAAATATATTTTGGAGCTTTATCTTTCGTCATTTGACTATACAATTTGATACTATAATCTTTTTTTAACGTGACTAATTTTTTCATAGCCTCACCTAGTATCATTATACAATAATTTTGGATAGAAAAATAGAAATTCTAGTCCTTCTTGTTCTTTTCCTTTCGACTCAGCAAAAACTTCTGTAAATTTTTTGCAACTTCTAGTGGTAAAATAGTGGTTAACTCATCGATTGAAGCTTCCTCCATTTTCGTAACACTTCCAAATTTTTTTATTAATTCTTTTCTTCTTTTATTTCCAATTCCTTCAATCTCATTTAGAATACTAGAAATACTTCCCTTACTTCTTATGGTTCGATGATAATTGATGGTATAACGATGTACTTCATCTTGCATTCTAGTCAAGTAATGAAAAACATTACTATCTTTTTCAATAGGAATTTCTTCATAATTAGAACCGTCTATTAAATCATTCGTACGATGTTTCTCATTTTTTCTTAAGCCACATACTTTAATATCTAAATTCAATTCTTCTAAAACACTTTTACAAGCATTGATTTGATTGACACCACCATCGACAATAATTAAATTTGGTAATTCTGTTTTATCTAACAAAGCTCGATAGTATCTTCGATAGATTACTTCTTTCATCGTATTAAAATCATCATTTTTATCCACACTAATTTTATATTTTCGATATTCATTTTTTGCTTCCGTTCCATTTTTAAAAACAACCATTCCACTTACAGAAAAATCTCCAAATAAGTTAGAATTATCAAATAGATCAATCCGATCTAATACCGGTAATTTTAATATTTTTCTCAAACTTTCATTAGCTTCTTCTGTTACATATTCTTTCTTTAAAATAAGTTCTAACTCATTTTCTAAATTAATTTTAGCATTTAATATGGCCATTTCTAATAATTTCTTTTTAGGTCCTCTAGTAGGATTTAATGCTTTCGTTTTTAAAATTGTAGCAATAATTTCTTGATTAAATTCTTTTTCCATCAAAATTTCAGATGGAACTTCATGACGCGTATAAAAATTTAAAATATAGGTTTCGATTTCATCCTTTGGTTCACTTATAATTGGAAAGATATCAGAATGACCTCCCACCAATTTTCCATTTCGAACAAAAAAGATTTGAATACTGATATAGCCTTTATCATAAAAAGTACCAACTAAATCACGATTTACAAAATCATGCAGTTCAACTTTTTGTTTGTCTAATACCACTTTAATGTAATCCAATTCTTTTTTTAATTCCAAAGCCATTTCAAAATTTAAACTAGCACTATAACTTTCCATTTTTTCTTTTAGTTTATCAGTTAAAATTTTATCATTCCCATTTAAAAAACTTAAAATATCATGTTCCATTTGATTTTGCTTTTCTTCATCAATTTTTTTCTCACAATATCCAAGACATTCTTCAATATGATAATAAAGACATATTTTTTTTTGATTATCTTCACATTTTTTTAAGGGATATAAGCGATTTAATAAACCAACTATTTTTCGTGCAGCATACGCATTTGGATAAGGACCAAATAATTTTTTACTATCTTTTTTCCGTATATTTAAATAACGAGAAACTTTTAATTTAGGATAAGGTTTCGAAATATATTCAATGTATGGATAGCTTTTATCATCCTTTAATAAAATATTGTATTTGGGATCATATTGTTTAATTAAATTAATTTCAATGATAAATGCCTCTGTTTCACTACTTGCAACAATATAAGAAAAATCAGCAATTTCACTTACCATTTTAGCAGTTTTTCCCGTATGAGTTCGATTAAAATAAGAAGATACTCTTCGGTGTAAGTTTTTAGCTTTTCCAACATAGATAATCACACCATCTTTATTCTTCATTTGATAAGAACCTGGCAAATTTGGAACCAAACTTAATTTGTCTTTAAACATATCCCTCACCTATTCATAGTATACTATATTTTTGCTTCTTCTTAATAATTTTAAGTTTCTTTACGAAAATCTTTTTTTACGCTATAATTTTTTTAGGTGAACACATGAAACTTTTAAATACCTATCAATTAGATGTAAAAAAATCAAAGTTCATTTCTTATTTTTACCAAATTGACTCAAAAGATGAGATAAAAATAATATTTGAAATGTTAAAAAAAGAACACAAAAAAGCAAAACATATTCCTTATGCTTATTTTATTCAAAATACTGCTGGAAAAAGTGATGACAAAGAACCTTCCAATACTGCTGGAACTCCTATTTTTCATCTATTGGAAAATTCCGAATATCATAATCATGCCATTTTTGTAGTACGTTATTTTGGAGGAATTAAATTGGGAGCTGGTGGTTTAATTAGAAGCTATCAAGAAGCAGCAAAACAAGTTTTAATTTTAAAATAATAGGAACGACTTAAAAGGAAAAAACAGAAAAAAAAAAGAGAATATTCTCTAATTTTTTAACAAATCACGAATTTCATTTTCTGGAAGAAAACCTACATGTTTATGAATTTCTACACCATTTTTAAAAATAATTACCGTTGGAATACTCATTACTCCATATTTTTTGGCAATGTCAGAATGTTCATCAACATTAATCTTAATGATACTAACATCATCCATAGATTCTAAAACACTACCAAGCATTTTACATGGCCCACACCAATCTGCATAAAAATCGACTAAGTGGATTCCATCACGGATTAAATCTTCTAATTTTTCTTCTTTTAAATATTTGATCATTTTTTCACCCTATCTATATTTTTCAATAATTGATTCTGCATCTTTTATTTGCAGTTTGTTTTTCTCTAATAACTTTTGGGCTCCATCTGGAGTTATAACCGAATACTTTAATAATATACTAAATGCTTCTTTATTATATTCTTCTTTGTTTGTTGAATTTTGATACTTTTCTTTTAAACTATAAATTTCTTCAAAAGAGGCACAAGATGTTTCAATGATATTAGATAATACTGGAGTATCATTTAAAATTTTACTTCCAATTTTACTTTCTTCAATATAATTAGCTGTAAAGGTAATATGTGATAAAAAATATAAAAAGACAAACACATAAATAAATTCTTCGAGTAATCCAAAAATGGCTCCTAAAATCTTTGATGGAATTCCTAAGATTACAGTAAACTTTAAAAACGTTTCCACTATTCCTGTTACTTTAATCAAAACATTTAGTAAAGCCGTCAAAATCATAAAAACAATTAAAAATGCTAACCCTTCATAAATGACAATATTCATTACCGTAACGCCTTCAAAAGCACCATGAAAATCAAAAAATGGTAAATAAGTATACATAAATTTAGATACTGGATTTTTTAGTGCATAAGATAAAATTATGACAACAATAATTCCAATGAACATCGTAGCACTTTTAATTACTCCACGCTTCATTCCAATAACCATTCCCATTAATAAAAACAATATAATTATAATATCAACCAAATTAGCTGGCATATCATCACTCCTACTTTCTATGATACCCTCATTATATTATATTATTTCTAAAAATAAAATATTTTTCTCTCTTTTTTATTTCTATGCTAAAATAATTACAAGGTGATTCATGTGACAATTGTATTTCAAGTGAGTAATAATGTAAAAGATAAAATGATAGATTTTTACCAAGATAAAATCCGTCCCAAAACTCCTCCTTATGCCGTTTTTCAAGCAAGTGATGCAGATACCATCATTACTTTATATGAATCTGGTAAAGTCATGTTTCAAGGGATAAGTGCGGATGTCGATGCCAATCTTTGGATTGATATGGAAAAACATTTAAATAATCGAGTGATTGATATCTCAGAAAAAAACAAAAAAGAACCAGAAAAAAAAGAATATTTTTATGTAAGTACGATTGGGTCTGATGAAGTTGGCACAGGTGATTTTTTTGGACCGATTGTTGTCACTGCAACTTATGTTTCTAAAGAAAACATTTCTTTCTTAGAAGAATTGGGTGTCAAAGATTCTAAAAAACTTACCGATGAAAAAATTAAAAAAATTATACCAAAATTAATAAAAAAAATTCCATATACTACTTTTACCTTATCAAATACTCAATATAATCATTATCAAGAAAAAGGATATAACATGAATCAAATCAAAGCCATTTTACATAATAAAGTTTTATTTTCTATGAAAAATAAAGATTATTCTTATGATAAAATTGTTGTTGATCAATTTGAAAACCCTAAAAAATATTATGAACATATCCAAAATTCTCATGAAAAAGTAAATCAAATAACATTTACGACAAAAGCCGAAAGTAAATGTGCAAGTGTTGCAGCAGCGAGCTGTATTTGTCGTTACATTTTTCTTATGAAAATGGATGAATTAAGTAAAAAAATTGGAATGGAACTTCCAAAAGGCGCTAATGACGTAGTCGATCAAGTAGGCAAAGAAATCATAAAAAAATTTGGTGAGGAAACACTATACGAAATTGCTAAAATGAATTTTAAAAATGTCAAAAAAATAAAAGAAGATATTTAATTCTTTTAAAAATCATATAAATCTAGTAAAAATAAATCAATACTAAGTTGTTTATCTAATTTTCCTGATTTTATTTCATAATCTAATTTTTCTAATCGTATTAAACAATCTTTTAAATCATCTTCATGATAATTACTTGCTTCTTTTTTTAACTTTTCAAATTGCCAATCTTGGATTTTTAATGTTTTTTCTATCTCTAATTTTGAATATCTTTTTTTCTCCATATTTTTCATTTCAATTAAAAAACGATATTCTCTCGCAAGTAAATGAATCAAAGAAAAAGGATCCATTTTTAAAATGTTAAATTCTTCATATAATCGCTTGGCTTTTTTTAAATCTTTCGCAATAACCGCCTCTACAAATTTAAATTGATTTTCACTCATTGTTTTTGAAACAATTTCCTTTACCGTTTTAAAATCAATCTTAGAAGGTTTTTCATAATATAAGTCTAATTTTTCAATTTCATTTACAATTAAATCATAATTTCCTAAACAAGAATTAATAATATATGAAATTGATTCTTTTTCTATCTTATATTTTTTCTTAATCAACAAATTATTAACTTTTTCTTGTAATTCGAATCCTTTTGGAAGAGCAATATGAATAAAATGGTCTAATTCTTTCATTCGTTTGGTTATTTTTTTTCGCCCATCGACTTCTTCATAAGTTGTAAAAATCAAGGTAGTAAAAGGATAAGGATTTTTTAAATAATTAATCAATGCTTGTTCTTCTTCTTCTTTTAATTTTTTACTTCCAAAAAAATTAGCATTTTTAACAATCAAATATTTCATTTCATCAAACATTGCGACATAAGACGCTTCATTTAAAATATCTATAACCGCAGTTTCTTCCGCATTATAAATTATTTTATTTTTAGACTCCCCTATGATATCCATTATTTTTTCATCCATTAAAACGCGGCTTTCTGAAGATATTAAATAAATATTCATAAAATTTCACCAATTCTATTTTATCATAGAATTTAAGACATTTCTAATGAACAGAAAAAGGAAAAAGAATTTTCTTTTTCTCTATCTAAACATTATATATAATGTAATATATTTTATGGTGGAAAGCTTAAAATGGTGTATCGTTTTTTACGTATTTTAAAACCAATGGTTCCTAAAACTTTTGTTTCTAATATATTAATATGATATTTTTTTAGTCGTTCTAATACAACGGAATGTGGCATCGCATAAAGATTATTTTCTCCAACACTTATGATTCCATATTGAAATGCAATCTGATTTAACAAAATTTCACTGGTACTCGTTTTTGAACCATGATGAGCAACTTTTAAAATCATAGCTTTCATATGGTATTGATTTACAATTTCTTCTTCTACTAAAGTGGTTGCGTCTGCTAAAAACAAAGCACAAGTTTGATAGATACATCCATGAAATAAAATGCTATTATCATTTTCATTTTTCCTTATTTGATGAGATAGTAACGTGATTTTTAAAAACTTGGTTTCTATAAAATCAACGATTTTTTCAGGATATTTATTCATAATAATACGTTCTATTTCATTTTTTTCTCCTTGATTTAATAGAATCTTTTCTACTTTTATTTCCTTTAGTATTTCTAAGGCATTTCCTGTATGATCTTTATCACCATGTGGAGATTATGTTTTACGCACTCCAAATAGGAGTGATAATATGAATAATAAATGTAAGTATTTAAAGCAAAGACAAAAAAATTATAAATGGTATGGCTATTGTACTAAAAAAGGAGAAATAGTACCTTTATTTTGTAAAGGCTGTGATGATATGAAATTCAAAGAAAAAAAGACACTCAAATCACGTACAAATAAGCAAGCTAAGAAAGAAAAAGAAAGATTTAGTATAATTTATCCTAATTTATCTAAATGCTGTGAATGTGGCTTAAAAACGGGTGACTTTGATAAAAGAATAAATATGTATACACAAATTGAAAAAAATGAAGTATTTAGTGGAGCTTATAGAGGTATATCTATAGAAGATGGAATGGTTGCCCCTATGTGTATCTTTTGTCATAAATTATTCCATAAAGATATTATGATGAATCTTAAATATAAAGTTAAGTTTCAAAAAGAATATATGAAAATTCATTCTTTAGATGAATTTATAAATAGGTATGGGAAAAACTTTATATATAAATTAGAGCAAAAAAAGTGATAAGAGAAACTAAAAAATTCTTATCATTTATAGTTCATCAAAATCATAAATTTTTCGAAAAATTCTCTTATAATATCTGTACTCACTTTTTAATTTAGCAATTTTATAATTAGTTGGATAGACTTTTTTATAATAATTTATTTCCTTTTTTAAATGTTTTAATTTTTTTTCTAACTGTCTTTTTGTCATTTTACCCCCCACAAGTTGTTAGACTATCATATTTCAATTAAATTTTGAAATTATATCGTTCGACAAATGCTGACATTTTAAATTGATTTTTTCTTAAAAAATAATATAATAGTCAATAAAAGAAGTGATTTAAAATGAAAGAAAAATTAACTAATAATGAAAAAATTAACCTTTATATTGATAAAGAAGATTTCTTTTTACATTATTTTCCTGCTGCAACTGCTAAAAACGGCTATTATGAAAAAATAACTGAGGAATTAATCAAACAATTCACTGAAAGTTTCAAATACCCTATTAAAACTAAAATATTGCCCCAACCAGTATTTTGTGATCATTGTTATTTGAATTGTCTTACCAGGAATAACGGATATACTGAATTTCATAAAAAAGTAACAAACAAAAAAATTTATGCTAACCAAATAATTTTTTTAGTTCCTAGTTCTAATCAAGCAACTTCTCTATGTAAAAAATGCTATGAATCTTTTAAAAAAGATTATGAAAATTGTATTGAAATTTACGACGAAAAAATAGTCTCTAAAAAATGAGATTTTTTTAATTATTATTTCTTTTTGATAATGATTTCTAAATTCAGTTCCTTAGCAATTTTTCTTAAGATTTTCATATTAAATGTATATAATCCATTTTCATAATCGTAAATAGTTCTTTTATTTTTGCCTATTTTTTTTGCTAAATCTTCTTGAGTTAAATTGTTCCATTCTCTTAATATTTTTAGAATTTCTCTATCACTATAATCATTTAAATTCAATTTCATATATGCACCTTTTTCAATTTTTATTGAAATTATAGAGCAATTCGTATATAGTATACGTATATTTCGTATGTGATATACGATAGAAAAAGGTAAGCATGAAAATAATCAATTATTCTTTTTTAAATAAAAAAGAACAAAGTAAAGAAAAAGGAATTATTTTAAAAGATAATGATATCATTCATATTTTGATCGATAAAAAAATTGATACTGAAATTATTGTAATATGTAAAGATAACAAATTAGAAATTTTACCAAGAAACGAATTGTTTGCAAATAAAAAAAAGGATAACCTCGATTAAGAAGTTATCCTTTAATTTTATACATGTTTAATGTTTTTAATATTCATTGCTGCCCACACTTGATTTCGAGCAGTTAAGACTGCTCTATCTCCATTTATTTGTGAAATGATATATGAATCGTCATATTGCTTTAAATGAGTTCCATTATAATCAACTAATTTTGTAGGTATTACTTTATCTCCAACTTTGAAGTTTTCTTTTGCCTCATTTTTCGCTTCATCTTTCTCAATTGGCTTTGTTTCTTCTCTTTTCACTTCTGGAAGATTTCCATCAATAAAAGATGTTGGATCTATTTTTACTCCATCTTTTCTTACTTCGAAATGAAGATGTGCTCCGAAACAAAATCCTGTTGCTCCCATAGTTCCGATTTTTTGTCCACATTTTATAACATCGCCTACATTTACGCAAACGGAATTAAATTTCATATGAGCATATAGTGTCTCATACCCGCCTTCATGCTTAATTTTTACATAATTTCCGTAGGAATTACCACTTTTATCAGTGGTTCGATAATCGCGTCTAATAGCTACTACGGTTCCTGTAGAATGAGCGATTACATCAGCTAAGGTGTATCCTTCTCCTACTAAATCTATTCCATTGTGAATCCCTTTTTTATAACCATAAGTTACAATATGATTTTTATTTAGTACTCTACTCATTATTAAACCTCCTCATAACTTTCTACAATTTCTTCTTGTACTTCTTGCATTACTTCTTCAATTTCTTGTAATTTTTCTTCCATTTTTTCACGCTCCTTTTTTTAATGGAATTAATTTTCTTTTTTAAATGATTTAATTAAATCTGAAACTCCTCCTGCTCCCATAGTGGCAGTAAGGCATAAAATAACAGACTGTAAAAAGTCTGTTTCAATTTTTGCAAAGTAGCATATCAACGCACTAATAATTCCTATTACAACATTTTGCAATGGGATGAATTTATTAGGAACCTTATCTACAAATGCTTTTGTTATTGCTCCAAAAATATAAGCAACTACTGCTATGATAATAATATACGTAATTTCCATTCTTTTCACTTCCTTTCTAAAATCATTTCACATTCTTTTTTTGTCATTGAATTATAACCAGCATTTAAATAAACATCACATGCTGAAGCTCGCTCTCCTATTGGAATTGATTCATTCCATATGACAGATTTTAATGACATTTGTTGCGTGGTTTTAACTGTTTCTAAAATGTCATTATATTTATTTAAAGAGTTATGCAAGAAAAAAAAACCACTAATTATTAAACTTAAAAAGAATGTCAGAACTAAATATTCTTCTTTTAATTTTTTCAAAAACTGATACATAATAAATTCCTTTCTTTCATGCTTTTCTTTTCCAAATATAAACACTTAAATATGGTGGTAAATTTTGCCCATGGGTATGTCCTTTTCCACCACCTGTTTCAGTACTACTAAATTCTTTATTTTCTTTATAAGAAAAACAAGATCCTTGAGCTGCTGAAACAGCTGAAAAATAATAAGGCATTCCACCTACAGCATTTACTGTCGTCTTATGTATGTGGTTTGGAATCTCATCTACTGTTAGAATATGTGAACCTGTTGTATTTGAACCACCAGTTATTCCTGCAGCATGTGATGAATCTCTTCCAAGTAAAAATCTTCCCTGAATTTCTTCCCAAGTACCTCCAAAAAGTGTAGCTGGACTAGTAGAGGTTGTACTTATATAAATTGATCCAACTGGATAAATTAAATTGACTAAGTTCGCTTTTACAGCAGTTATTAGTTCCGACGCAGTTATATTATCTTTTAAATCTACTCCAGCAATAGTTCTTGTGTCTGGAACAATCTGTCCACCTTTACAATACATAAGATTTGAATTTCCACTTTCTCCATAAGAACCATTCCAAAAACTTAAAAAAGATAAAGTTGGAATATTTTCTTGATTATTTGGATAATTGGTGTGAGTTACATTTGTTGCTGGATTTCTTGAATCATATAAAAAAGATATTCCTTTTTCTATATTATTCATTTTTTCCGCTTCTACCAAAGTTCCATCTTGAACTGTTTCTCCAAAATCTGGATTTAAAATCAAAGTATTGCCATTTTGGTCTTTATAGCGATTTGGGAATTGTACTATCTTATCTTCCCAAATCGTTTTATGATATTCTTCCATTTACATCACTTATTTGTTTCCATTACAATAAAAAAAGATCCAAAATATCTCTTTAATTTGTAGGTTTAATGTATAAATCGAATCCATTACTTCCGCAATAAAAAGTATTGCAATAAAGATTTCTTTTATTAAGAGATTCTAAAAATTCTTTTATTAATTCTAAATCTTTTTCAAGAATATTAGCTTTTATGTAATTCATAGTATTTGCAAATTCTATTTCTTGAAAATTTCTTACATTCATATTATTTTTTAAAATAGTTATATTATTTCTAATTCGATTTATTTCATTAATATTAGGAATATCTTTCATATTCCAATCTGTTTTTGTTACAATCATTTCCGGAATATCAACAATCCCACTTTTTAATAATAAATTCATTACATATACGCAATTATTTTCAATTCTATTTAAGTCAGTATAATTATAAGCACCTTTATTGTTCTTATTAGTTGGGTCTAATTTTATTAAATCAACATCAGCTTGTGTCCTATCATAAATAGGAGTGATCCATGACATTATCTATCACCTACTTTTACAACTACACTATTACCAGCCCAAGCTCCATCATATTTAATATTGTTTTCTATTAAATATCCTATCAAGCTACTACTAAAATCCGTTTCTATAGGCAATATTTCTCTAGTATCTTTAGTTATATCTCCTCTATTTTCAAAAGAGTAAATATTTCTATTGTTATACCAATTTCCTATAAATTCTTTTAGTTTAACTTCTTTAGAACTTTCAACCATTTGTGTAATTAAATCGTTTTTATATTCAATATTTTCACCATCATCATTATAATTTTTTGAATCTATTGTTTGACTAACATTTATCTTTTTACCCATTACCTTTAAAGATACAGGGTCATCACTATTATTAGTTATTTCTAAAACAGCATATCGTCCATAGTAATCAGCACTTATTATAGTTCCGCCTGTTATAGTAGCACTAATATTAGTTGCTAGATCATATTCGATTTCTATTTTAGTTGTTCCCATTATCTCCAAAGATTCATTTTTAAATAACTCACTAACAGCCTCATCTATTGAATAGTGATTTATATATATAACAGCATTATGAAGTTCACTTTGTACCTTTACTACTGGATTACTTGTAATAAAGTCATAACTCATTCCATAAGGACTTAATACATAACTAAAAGGCTGTATATTTATGATGTTTTCTCTATTAGTAAATAATATACAATTCCCTGTAGTTGCTATTATTTGTAGTAATTGTCTAGCCTCTAATTTAGGTAGTGGTGCGTCAGTTTTTAATAACTTTAGTCCCTCCCATAAACTATATTGGCTACTATCTATATTACTATCTTCTAATACATCTACAGCTAAATCATATAAACTTCTACCATTAGCATTATAAACACCTTTTTTATAAGGTTTAGTAAGATAATTTATAAGTGAAGTAGTGCTAAATGTCACTTGATTTTCACCGACATCTACTGAGCCAGTAAGTAGCATATTACCACCTAATATCCATTCAATAGTTCCATCGTCTAATTGATAGCCCCATTCATAAGATATTGGCTGTTGTTGTAATATGTATCTATACCACCCCTCAGGGTTGTCAGGATTAAACAATTTATTCATATTATCAATAGTGAATTTAAAAGTATGAGTTGGTAGCTCGGAGTTTATCATCGTAGTCTTTTCTTTACTTTCAGCACTAATAATATTTTCATCAGTATATATTTCCATAATACCAAATAAAAGTTGATTAACTCTTATTCTTCTATATGGTAAACTAGATTCAATAAAATATATTTCAATTCTATTCCATCTAACTAATTCATCGTTATCAGCAAATATCAATCTTTCTTTATAATTATTTAAAGTATAATCTTTATTCATTATAAGAGTATTATCTCTATAAGCCTTTACATTTAGTCTTTTGGCATAATTCTTATCAATGCTATCAAATACCATAGTAAGTCCTAAAGTAGTTAAATAAACACTAGAAGTTAGTGTTATACAAGCCTTATCAGTAAAAAGACAATTCTTATCACTCATAAAAGAACTTATATATGTTTGTTCTAACTCTTCACTACCATAGATTGGTTGACTATCATTAAGAATCCAAAAGTTTTTCTCAAGTGTAGCATAATTTTTAGTTTGAGGTATTGTTGATTCTTTAATACTATCTAAACTACTAAATATCTCTTCACTATTACTTGATAAATCCGGATTAGTTTCAGGGTCAACTATATTAAATTTAACTTTCAAAAACCCAAGATTTCTCTTAGGTTTTTTAAGTTGTTCAATCATTTCTATACTTGCCATAACTAATACCCCATATCAATAATATTGACTTTGACATCTCTATACTTCGTAGGTTTTTGTACACCCTGATAATTTTCCCATTCTACAGGAGTTCCGCTTAAATTACCAAAGTAAAATCTACGAACTATAACATCTAATTCATCACTATCATAATAAGTTAAAAGAACTTCAAAATTAGCTACTTTATTTTTTAACCAGTTATAATCAATCAAAGATAATTCAGGAAAGACAATGTTATTAAATTTATTGATTCTTCTATTTATAGGCTGAGCAATAGTTTGACCTCGTACATTTCTTGTACCTTTAACTAATTGCTCATTTTCCTCTAAATATCCTACTTGAGGATTGCTAGGCAAAGCTTCACCATTAAATAAGAATAATGGATTTTTTCCTTTTTTAATCATTCTTCACCCTCCTTAGTAAGCAAACGATGGATTCTTTCCACCATCATAACCTTTATCTTTCTTGTTCTTATCATATACATATACTAAATCGTCACCTTTTGCGGTAAGTTCTCCAGTAATATTTACATCTACTTGTTGAGATTGATTGTTCATTCCTGATTCTTCAATAGCCTCTTTCATCGTTTCTTTCATCATATCTCTAGGAGATACAATTTCCGGATTAGATTTAGCATTTGAATATTCAGCTACCCTTACTATTGTTTCTTGGTCTAGTACGCCTCCAGTTTCTAGGCTAGGTATTTGTGGTATATCAATTAGTTTAATCAATCCCTTAAATGGCTCTATTCCTAAGAATGAAATATCTCTAACTTTTTTCAAAGCTGTATTGATACCTTTAAAAGGTATAGCAACTACTTTATTGATACCAGCAATTAAAGTATTAACTACTGACTTAAAGGCGTTGAATATACCATCTTTGATTCCGCTAAAGATTTTTCCTCCACTTGAGAATACCTTTTTTACACCATTCCAAGCATTGCTAAATATATTTTTAAAGAATGACGCTACTGATGAGAAGATATTTTTAATACCATTCCAAGCGTTTTGAGCTCCGTTCTTTAAAGTATTCCATATACCATTAAATAAGTTGCCTAAAGGCTTGATAACCGCATTATTAAACCAACTACTCACTACCGACCAAATAGACTTAATAATATCCCAAGCACCCTGTAAAAGAGCTACTATTGTATTGTATAGTCCTCTAAATAATGAAACTATAGCGTCTATCACTCCACTAAATATCAATTTAATTCCGTCCCAAGCTTTGCTCCAATCACCAGTAAATACTCCTGTGATAAAATCGGCAACGCCACTTAGAACATCAATGATTCCGCCTATAATTCCACATAGTCCATCAATAACAGGCTCTAATACATTCATAATTACATCAATGATTGTATCTATTACAGGTTTTAAGAACTCCCATACTGAGCCAATAGCTATTATTATTCTTGAAACACAATCTAATATCTTATCTACTACAGGAGCAAGATAAGTTTCATACATTGTAGCTATCCAAGAAGCTATTTCTTGAGCATATCCAAATAAATCTCTTAGGATTCCAAAAACTATATTTAATGCGTTTTGGAA
>CAOKKL010000030.1 GCA_948469065.1 uncultured Mycoplasmatota bacterium
TGAAAAATTCTGAAGAAGTTGTTTATAAAGCAACAAATAAACTTTGTGCAACTGTTGCTGAATTAATAGAGACTTTAAATTAAATTATAAAAAATGGAAACATTTTTATAGAAAAGTTAAAAATGATTCCCTTTTGAGATATCATTTCTTTATTAAATTTTTTCAAATTAAAAAACAAGTACATATTGATACTTGTTTTAAAATAATTATTTTTCACGAACAATTTTTTTCTCAATTATATGAACAATTTCATAAATCAAAAAAGATAAGATTACTAAAATAATAATACCACTCATTACAATATTTAGATTAAAAACCTGTGTACCATATATAATGAGATATCCAATTCCTTTTTTACTAACTAAAAATTCTCCCATAATTATTCCAATTAAGGTCATTGAAATATTTAATTTTAAAGATGATATTATCATATTTTTGGAACTTGGTATAACAAGATTCTTTAAAATTTGTAATTTACTAGCATGAAATGTTTTCATTAATTTAATTTTGTTAGAATCAGTATTTAAAAAGCCATTATAAATATTAACAATACTAACAATTAAGTTAATTAATAAAGCCATAACTATAATGGATTTTATATTGGCTCCAGCCCATATTATAATAATAGGACCTAAAGCAACTTTAGGAAGACTATTTAGCATAGTTAAAAATGGATCAATTACTCTTGCGAAAAGTGGAAACTCATAAAGTAAAATTGCAATGAAAAATCCTAAGCTAATTCCTAAAATAAATGCAATTAATATTTCATACAATGTTGTAAAAACATGAAGAAATAGATCACCAGAATTTACTAAAGAAGATATCGTATCCCAAATACGACTTGGACTAGAAAAAATAAATGGATTAATAATTTTCTTTTGACTACAGTATTCCCATATGAATAAAAAACCTATGATTAGAGACAATTGAATGAATAAAACAATAATATTTTCCATTCGTTTATGAAATAAAAATTTTTTTTGTTCCTTAGACATTAACATCCAAATCCTTCCATATTAAATCATAATAAATTGAAAATTCTTTGGCCTTTCGATTTTCAATAGGGAAACTTTTATTTTCAAGATTTATTTCGTAAATTTTTTTAACAATGCAAGGCCTTTTCGAAAATATAATTACTCGATCCGACATGGAAATTGCTTCTGCTAAATCATGTGTAACCATAATTGCTGTTTTTTGTTCTTTTTTTAATATACGAAAAACATCATCACTCACTTTAAGTCTCGATTGATAATCAAGAGCAGAAAAGGGTTCATCCAAAAGCAATATATCAGGTTTCAATGCCAAAGTACGGATTAAAGCTACTCTTTGTTTCATTCCCCCAGAAAGTTCATTTGGATATTTGGATATAAAATCTTTTAAACCGTAAGTAATTAATAATTCTTTAACATATTCTCTATTTTCTTTGGTATTCTGTTTTGTTATTTTTAATCCTAAAATAGCATTTTCAAAAATAGTTAACCATGGAAAAAGAGAGTCTGTTTGCAACATATAACCAACCGTACATCCATTTTTTAAAGTAAATGAACCAGTACTTGATTTTTCTAATCCAGATAAAATACTTAGCAAAGTAGATTTTCCACATCCACTAGGACCTACAATGGAAATAAATTCCCCTTCCATGATAGGAAAAGAGCAATTTCGAATTGCTTCTATTTCCCCATCTTTGGTGTGGTAAACCTTACTAATATTTTGAATATCTAAGATTTTATTCATGACTAATATTTTGAACTAATTTATCAAATGGAACATATTCATTGATTAAATCAGCATCCATCATAATATCTTCTAAGTTTCTATAAATTTCTTCACTTATAAAACAATTTGGTAACCAACTATCATAATCTTTATAACGCTTAACAATGGTTTTTAAATCGTTTAAAGATGAATCTGGAAATTGTGCTGAAATAACATTAGCAATTTCTTCTTCATTGTGTTCTTTTACATAGTTAATTCCTTTTTCTAATGCTTTCGTAAATTTTTCTAATAATTCTTTATTTTGTTCCAAATAGCTTTTTTGAACATAGAAAGCAGTATATGGTACACTTCCAGATTTTTCTCCAATACTAGCTACAACATTTCCGTATCCTTCTTTTTCAAGTTTGGTTGCATTTGGTTCAAACAAGTTAACATAGTCACCTACTCCAGAAATAAATGAACCAGATAATGCTGCAAACTCTACAGAATAATTTAAATTTACTTCATTAGGATTAATTCCTGCATTTTTTAATGCGTTTAAGAAATTAAGCGCAGGCATTCCACCTTTTCTACCTACTAATACTTCTTTACCTATTAATTGATTCCAATCAAAATCTTTTCCATCTTTTCCAAGAATAAATTGTCCATCACGTTTTGTAAGTCCTGCAAAAGTAACCAAATAATCTTCTTCTCCACCATTATAAACATAGATTGCACTTTCTGGTCCTGCAAAACCAATATTTACATCTTTAGATAAAACAGCAGCAGCAACTTTATCCGCACCACTTGTTAAAATAAGTTCTAAATCAATTCCTTCTTCTTTAAAATAACCATTTTCAATTGAAACATATAATGGTGCATAAAAAGCACTATGAGTCACTTCACTCAATTTTACCTTCACTAAATTTTCATCTTTATTATCTTTGTTTTTCCATTTAGTGTATCCAAATAAAACTAAGACAACAATGATGATACCACACAGAATTTCAATAATTCTCTTTTTCAAAACATATTCCTCCTTTTTGTTTCATGGTATTATATGCAAATTTCAAAAACCATGTGAAATTCACTAGAAAAAGTAAACTAAATTTCTAAAAAAAATATAAATTTTAGCTACTTTACAACAAATTCGAAGTTTGCTATAATTGTTTCATAATAAAGGGAGTGGCTATATGAAAACATTGACGCCTGAAACGAGTGTGTTACTAGATAAACTCTACAATCTTCGTGGTGACGAAAGCGTTATTCTAGTAGAAATGGAAAAACAAAAAAAGAAAGCAGAAGAAACAAAAGAAAGAACAGCAGAACAAACTAAAAATTTACAAAAGAAAATTTCTGAACTAGAACAACTTCATGAAGAATTGGATTATCAAGGAGAAAAATTAAAAGATGTTTTATCTGGCATCAATCGTGATGAATATAAAACTGTTTTAGATCGTTTAAGAATTGACTTCAATCCCAATGCTTTAGTAGAAAAATTAGAACATTCATTACCAAGAACCATGTCAATGGTCGAAGAAGATACCAAAAAAGCAGAAGAAGAATTGATAAAAGTAGAAGAAGAAATGAATAATGCGATTACTACAATCGAAGAAGTTGGAATTAGAAAAGATGCTGCCAAAAGCAATCAAGAAAAATTAAATGAGTATTTTGAATTATCTTTAACAGGTAGAATCAATATTACAAGAGACTCTATCACTTCTTTATTAGAACAATTTAATTTTACAGAAGAAGAACAAAGAGAAGCAGCAAAAATATTAATGTTCCCAGAAGATTCATTATTTATATATGACGAAAAAGTAAAAGCAAAAGAAAAATCTGGTAAGTCTATTTCAGAAGTTTTAGCAGAAGCAAAAACAGAAAGTTTGAAAACAGAAATTATGCAAGATGAAGAAACAAAATTTGCAAAGGAAGAAATAAAAGAAGAAGAACCAGAAGAAGAATTAGATCCAAAAGAGTTAACTATCAAAACGTTACAAGAAGAAGGAATTGACTATTTAGATTTTCAAGCAGACGAAATTGAAAATTTGATTCAAAATTTTGATAAAAAAATAGTAAAAGAAAATATTCAGTTCATGAAAACAAAACAATTAGGATTAGATGTTTTTAATTATAATATTCGTTTAATGTATGATAAGGAATTAAAAGAAAAAGTAGAACTTTTATTAAAAATTGGCAAAGAAATTATTGATATTTATTTAACTCCTGATGTTCTAATAAAATATGATAAAGAAGGTTTAACAACTATTATCAATACTTTAAAATCAAATGGACTTAGCCCAAATGAAGTTCCACTAATGGCTTATTAGGAGGTATTAAAATGAATATAAAAAGATTAATAAATGAAACAATCATTTCAAGTAATGGCGATATGTCAAGAGGATTAAAAAATCAATTAAGTATTTTTAGCGCTTTTACAAGTGAAGACTTAGAACAAAAAATGAACTTTCTAAAACAAGCAGGAATTCCTGTACACAGTTATTTTGGAATACGCATATTAGAATTTAAACTTAGTGACATTAATGCTGTTATTAATGCCAATCAAGCAAAATTAGCAAATTATAAAAATAATCCACAAGAGTTAGTAAAAGATTTAAGAAGTTATGAACTTAAAACAAATGTGAATACTGAAGAATTAGAAGAATATAATGAGATAAAATTTTTACAAAAATTCGGATTCACTTCAGAACAATTAAGTGATTTAAATAATAATGCTGCCATTCATGTATTAAATACAATAGAAAAAAATAAAAATCTTGTTTCCACAAATATAAACTATTTAATGGGATTAGGTGTCAAAAATATTCAAGATGTATTTTTAGAATATTATGATTTATTTTTGTTAGATAATAGCAATTTTGTTAGTATTTTTAACAAGTATGACCGAGATGATTTGGTCGAAAAAATTGCCAAAAATGTAGCAATAGTGGAATATTTATAAAGAACAAAAAAGTTCTTTTTTTATTTAAAAAAGAATAGGAATTTGTTATAATAAAAACAGAAAGGAATAATGGGTTTATGAAAAAAATAATCGCTTTAACATTACTATCTTTAATACTTATAACAGGTTGTGGAAAAGAAAAAACAATGACATGTACTAGAACAATGAATCAAAATTCAATTAGTTTTGATCTCAAATATGAGGTGGAATATCTAAAAGATTATGTTACCAAAATTAAATCTACCGAAATGGTAAAAAGTAGTGATAAAAATGTTTTAGAAAGTTATAAAGAAACTGTAGAAAAAACTTATGAACCTTATAAAGATGTTGAACATTATAATTATAGCGTAGAAATCACAGAAGATACTTTAATAAGTAAGACCGATTTAGATTACACTAAAATTGATGTAGATAAAATGATAGAAATTGATTCTGCAAATTCTAAAATAATTAAAGACGGAAAAATTAAATTAGAAGATATTAAAAATACATACGAAACTATGGGTCTTATTTGTTCAAAATAATTTAAAAAGTAAACGAAAAAAAGTTTGCTTTTTTAATGAAAAAAAACAAAAAAGAAAACAAAAAATACAATAATTATGCTAAAATAAAGATATTAAAAAGAATAGAAAAAATAATGAAAAATGAGGGAAGTAGGTTATAAAATGAATTATTTAGAACAGTTAAATGAAGAACAAAAAGAAGCAGTATTACATACAAAAGGACCATGTTTAGTAATTGCAGGAGCAGGGTCTGGAAAAACAAAAGTATTAACAACAAGAATTGCTCATCTAATTGAAAATGGTGTTCCATCCTACCAAATTTTAGCAATTACTTTTACCAATAAAGCAGCCAAAGAAATGAAAGAACGATTAAATAATTTAGTAATTCATTATGATACCTTTGTAGGTACATTTCACTCATTTGGTCTTAGAATTATTAGAGAAAATTTTTTGAAAATAGGTCTTGATCGCAATTTTACAATACTAGATAGTGATGATGTTTTAAGTTTAATAAAGAAAATTATGAAGGAAAAAGGAATTGATTCCAAAGAATGTGCTCCAAGTTATATTAGAAATCGAATTAGTTTTATTAAAAATGAAATGTTAACTCCTACAGAAATAGAAAAATATTTAACCAGTGAACCAGAAATGATTGCAGTCTCTATTTATTATGAATACTGCAAAAGACTGATACAAAATAATTCCGTAGATTTTGATGATTTATTGTCTTTACCTGTAGAATTATTTTTAAAGTATCCTGATACATTAGAACACTATCAAGAAAAATTTCAATATATTTTAATCGACGAATATCAAGATACTAACGAAGTTCAATATAAATTAACAAAACTATTAGCCAGAAAATATCAAAATATATTTGTTGTAGGTGACCCAGATCAATCCATATATATGTTTCGAGGGGCAAATTTTCGAAATATATTAAATTTTGAAAAAGACTACCAAAATACTAAAATTATTCCTTTAGAAGAAAATTATCGAAGTACAAAAATGATTTTAGATGCCGCAAATTCGGTAATCAAAAACAACAGTGAAAGGAAAGAAAAAAATTTAAAAAGTAACAATGGAATTGGTGTAAAAGTTAAATATTTAAGAAGTTATGATGAAAAACATGAAATTACTTTAGTAGTAGAACAAATTAATCAGCTTTTAAAAGAAGGATATCAAAAAAAAGACATTGCTGTTTTTTATCGAACCAACGCACAAGCCAGAGTGGTTGAAGAACAATTTTTAAAAGCAAATCTTCCTTATAAAGTGGTAGGCAGTTATTATTTTTATAGTAGAAAAGAAATAAAAGATTTAATATGTTATTTAAGACTCATATTAAATCCTCATGATGAAATATCACTGCGAAGAGTAATCAATGTTCCAAAAAGAAAAATTGGAGCAAGTAGTATTTCTAATTTAGAACAATTAGCCCACAATAGAAATTGTAGTATGTTTGATTGTTTAGAAAAAGGGAAAGAATTAGAATTTAAAAACTTAATTTTAGAACTTCAAAAAGATAGTGAATCTCTTTCTTTAACAGAATTAGTAGATAATGTTTTAGAAAAGTCTGGAATGAAAAAAGAATTAGAGCAAGATTTATCTTTAGAAAGTGAACTTCGCTTAGACAATTTAATGGAGTTTAAAAGTATCACTGCAACTTTTGAAGAGACAACTGGCAGTGTAAATTTAGGAGACTTTTTAGAAGAAATTAGTTTAATTGCGGATATATCAGAACATAAAGATTATGATGATGTTGTTACATTAATGACAATTCATAGCGCAAAAGGATTAGAATTTGAAGTTGTCTTTTTAGTAGGAATGGAAGAAGGAATATTTCCTCATGCTAATGCACTGATAGAAAGTGACGGAATAGAAGAAGAACGAAGACTTTGTTATGTAGGAATAACCAGAGCAAAAAAAATTCTTTATTTAACGAATGCGAAAAGAAGAATGTTATATGGAAAAGACAACTCAAATCCACCAAGTAGATTTTTAGAAGAAATTGATTCAGAATTATTAGAAAAGACAAATAGCAGTATTAAAGAAGAGAAAATCATCCGAAAAGAAGAATTATATAACGATGAAGTGGTAGAATATCAAAATGGAGATGTCGTAATGCATATTACATATGGAAAAGGTGTTGTTATCGGAGTAGATAAAACGATTGTAACAATTGCATTTGCTAAAAACTATGGAGTCAGAAAACTAATGAAAAATCATAAAAGCTTAAAAAAAATATGTTAAGAAAGGAAACCTATGAAAGAATTAACACTTGTTGTAATGGCTGCTGGAATGGGCTCACGTTTTGGAGGCTTAAAGCAAATAACTCCAGTAGATGAAGATGGCAACTTTTTAATTGATTATTCTATTTACGATGCTATAAGAGCTGGATTTCAAAAAGTAGTTTTTGTAATCAAAGAAGAAAATTACGAAATATTTTATAATACAATAGGGAAACGGATTGAAAATAAAATAAAAGTTGAATATGCGTTTCAAAAATTAGAAAGTATTCCAAAAGAAATTAAATTACCAAAATCAAGAAATAAGCCGTGGGGTACTTTACATGCGGTTTTATGTGCAAAAGAAAAAGTAAATGGTCCTTTTGCTGTAATTAATGCAGATGACTTTTATGGATTTCAATCTTATCAAATTGTAACTGAATTTTTAAATAAAAATGATAAAGATAACATTGCCGTTCCCTATCCATTTTCTTATGTAGATAGTAAATTTGGATTTGTAAAACGAGGCGTTTTTTCTTTTCAAAATGATAACGTAAAAGATATTTTAGAATGTAGTATAGGTTATGAAAAGAATAAAGTAATAGCAAAACCATTAAATGGACAAATGCCTTTTGAAATAAAAAAAGAACATCCAGTATCTATGAACATTTTTGGATTTCAAAATAAAGTGATGAAAGACTTTGAAATATATTTTTTAAACTTTTTAAATCAAAATAAAGAAAACTTAGAATCTATAGAATGTTTTTTACCAGAATTTCTAAAACAAGCTTTGAAAGAAAAGAAAATCACATTAAAATATCAAATTAGTACAGCAAAATGGCTTGGAATGACATATAAAGAAGATTTAGATATTGTAAAACAAAAATTAAAAGAATTAAAAGAAAAAGGAGAATATCCGACTCATTTATGGCAGTAAAAATAATTGAAGGAGAAAAAAATGAAAGAACAAGTAGCGAAAAGAATTGAAGAATTAACAAATATTATTAATAAAGCCAATTATGATTATTATGTTTTATCAAAATCAACAATTTCAGACCAAGAGTTTGATAAGTATTTAAGAGAACTAGAAAAGCTAGAAAAAGAATATCCTGAGCTTTCTAGTCCAAATTCTCCAACAAAGAGAGTTGGTGGAGAAGTAATTGATAAATTTAAAAAACTAAAACATAAATTACCAATGCTTTCTTTACCGGATGTTTTTAGTGAAGAAGAAATCATTGCCTTTGATGAACGCATTCGAAAAAGTGGATTTAATCCAGAATATGTATGTGAATTAAAAATTGATGGATTAAGTGGGTCTTTTCATTATGAAAACGGAAAACTAACAACAGGAGCCACCAGAGGAGATGGAATCATTGGAGAAGATATTACTCATAATGTTAAAACCATTAAATCGGTACCTTTGAAATTAAAAGACAACATAGAAATCGAAGTCCGCGGCGAAATATATATGGGAAAAGAAACTTTGGCAAGATTAAATCAAGAACGAAAAGAAAACAATTTACCACTTCTTCAAAATTGCCGGAATGCTGCTTCTGGTTCCATAAGACAGTTAGATTCTAAAATCGCAGCCAAAAGAAAATTAGATACTTGGATTTATCACTTACCCAATCCAGAAGATTACGGAATAAAAACGCATTACGAAGCGTTGCAATTCATGAGTAAATTAGGATTTAAAGTTAATCCTGAATCTCGTTTGGTAAAAAATATTGATGAAATTTTAAAATTTATTGAAGAATATGCTGGAAAAAGACCTAAATTATCTTATGACATTGACGGAATTGTTATTAAAGTAAATGATTTAGAAACGCAACAAAAATTAGGATATACTTCTAAATATCCAAAATGGGCAATCGCTTACAAATTTCCAGCTGAAGAAGTTTTAACAAAATTAATTGATATTGTCTTCACGGTTGGAAGAACAGGTAGGATTACTCCAAATGCTGTGTTGGAGCCAGTTATTGTAATGGGATCTACTATAAAAAGAGCAACCTTACACAATGAAGATTATGTAATTGAAAAAGATTTAAAAATTGGAGATATTGTATCAATTAGAAAAGCGGGAGATGTTATTCCAGAAGTAGTAGAAGCAAAAAAAGAACGAAGAACTGGAGCAGAAAAAGATTTTGAAATGATTTCCAATTGTCCAATTTGTGATTCCATTTTAGGAAAAAAGCCTGGACAAGTAGATCATTATTGTATGAATAAATTATGTCCTGCTAGACATATCGAAAGCTTGATTCATTTTTGTGAAAGAAAAGCCATGAACATTGATGGTCTTGGAGAACGAATTATAGAAGACTTCTTTAATTTAGGATTCATTAAAAATATTTCAGACATTTATCATTTAGAAACTTATAAAACAGATTTACAAGAATTAGAAGGATACGGCAAAAAAAGCATCGAAAATTTATTAGATGCAATTGAATTAAGTAAAAAGAATAGTTTAGAAAAATTATTATTTGGTTTAGGAATTGAAGGAATTGGAGATAAAACAGCTTTATTACTTGCAAAAAAATTTAAAACTTTAGATAATCTAATTTCTACAACAGAAGAAGATTTAAAACAAATAAAAGATATCGGAGCTATTTTGGCTAAAAATATCCATGAATTTTTTTTGAATGTTGATAACTTATCACTTATCAACAATCTAAAAGAATTAAATCTAAATATGACTTATTTAGGTCTAGAAGAAAAAGAAAACAATCTGATAACTGGAAAACGTTTTGTTGTAACAGGAACCATTTCATTTATGAGCCGAGATGAAATTGAGAATCTTATTTTAAATTATGGCGGATTTGCAAGTGGATCTGTTAGTAGCAAAACCGATGTTGTAATCGTCGGTGAAAAACCAGGAAGTAAAGTAGATAAAGCAAAAGAACTTGAAATTGAAATATGGGATGAAGAAAAATGGAAATCAATCTATGAAAATTTGCAATCATAAAAATTTTTTTATAATGAATATTTAATAAGAGGTGAACATTATGGCTAGTTTTCAAATGCACTTAGCTGTTGCAAAAGTTTATATGGAATATTATCCAATTAAAAATAAGAAAGATTTTATCAGTGGAGTTTTAGATCCAGATTTAAAAGAAACTAAAACTATATCTCATTATTCAGATGAAATTAAAAATGATACGGTAAGAGAAATTATAAAAGCAAAAGTAAATTTAAAAAAATATTTAGAAAAAAATAAAATCGACAGTGATTATAAAAAAGGAGAATTTTTGCACCTATTAACTGATTATGATTTCTTTAATAATTTTATCGATGAAGAATATAAAAATTTGAGTCATAATATTTTTATGGACAATATATATTATAGTTATGACATATTATTAGATGATTTAATAAAAAAATATCCCGTTGATACATTCTCTTATCAAGAAATATTGGAAGAAAAAATTAAAAATAAAAAAAGTATAATAAAATCAAAAAATCTACAAAATATTTTAAAGATAGAAAAGGTTGAACAGTGGATTAATAAATTAGGTCAAACAAATATAGAAGAGATAGCAGAAAAAATATTAAATTCATAGCCATTAATTCTTTCGATTATTACCCGAAAATGCTTGAAAACCATTGTTAATATAAAAAGAAAAATCATGAAAAGACTTATATTCCTTTACACTAAGATTATCGTTAACGTCTAAAGAAAATTCTATAACTGAAAAATAAATATTTAATTCTATTCCATTTAATTTTTGCGATAAAATATTATACTCCATTAATTGTTTATGAAGTAAAATTAATTGCATTTTTTGGTATGTATTAATTTTTTCTGGTAACCAGATAAAGATATAATTTTGGTCTAATCGTATGATAATATCATTGGTTGTTCTTACTATTGCATAATTATTTAAGTCTTGAAAAGATTGTTTTGGATACAATTGACTTAAAATATACAACATATCTTTTTCATGACTTTTTCTTTTTAATGAGCGGCAAATTATATTTGAATCAGTGATGTGAATAATACCTGCATTACGATGATTGATTGGATACTTTCTTTGTAGGTTATCGACTAAAATTTCTTTTAAGTTAAAAATACGATATTTTTGAAACATTTCGGTTTCTTTTTCACTTAATTGATTTAATTTTTCACGAATAAAATAATCAGAAATCGTTAATAAATCTTGTTCTTGGTCAATAGAAGTAGTAAAATCATAATCGTAATTTTGTTGATAATTTAAAATACTATAAAACTGACAATTTATTTCTTCGGTTTTAATAATTGATTGAATCATATCAGCATCACACTGTAATAGTTTAGGAGCAATCATTAATTTTATTGTAGAAACATCAACTATTTTAATTTCATTAAATAATTTATTAAATGGTTGAAGTAAAATAATAACATTATAGCCTTCTTGAACTTCTTGAAAGCAAAAATCGGGAGCGTTTATCTCCATTTTTATTTTTATCAAATTAACTTGAGAAGAAACTAGCGGTCTTATTATTTTTTGACCATTTTTAATTAAGACAATATTCCCGATCTCAATTTGTTGCATTTTAATCACCTTTACAATAATATAACACAAATAAATTCGAAATATTTAAAAATATAAAATACAAAAACATTTAAAACTTTAACAGCAAGTTAATATTTGAAAAATCAATCCCAAAAAATTAATAAAATTAAGTTATTCAAAAGTATTTTAGAATAAAAAGTTGACAATAGTATGAAATATCGTTATATTAAAAAAAGAAACACGAAGAAGATAGAAGTAGCAAAGGATAACTTTTAAAAGAGACGTAAGAATTGGTGAAACTTACGAAGGGAACTTTGTGAAAAAAAGTATTGGAGTGTGTCGGTTCATAACCGTTAAAGATGAAAGTGCATGATATTCATGAACTAAGGTGGTACCGCGGGTTACAGGAACTCGTCCTTTGGACGATTCCTGTTTTTTAATGGAAAGAGGAGAATAAAATGAGAGAATTTACAGAACAAGAAATGGTTCGGAGAGAAAAATTAAAAAACATTTCAAATCCGTATCCAGAAAAATTTGAAACCAATTATGAAATTAGTGAGGCGAAAGAATTAGAAGATGGTATATCTGGTATTCGAGTAGCAGGAAGAATTATTTTAATGCGAAAAATGGGAAAGATGGCTTTTTTAACGATTGGTGATATTAATGGAAAAATTCAAATTTCAATTAAAATTGATTGTGTTGGAGAAGAACAATATTCCTTTTTCAAAGAAAACTTTGACTTAGGAGATTTCATTGGAGTAGAAGGAGAAATCTTTACAACTCATACAGGAGAAAAAACAATTCGAGCAAATTCTTTTGAATTTTTAGGAAAAGCATTAAAGCCCCTTCCAGAAAAATACCATGGATTAGAAGATATCGAAACAATTTATCGTCATCGATATATTGATTTAATTACCAATGATGAATCAAAAAAAGTATTTCTATTTCGGTCTAAATTAATTCGTGAAATTCGAAATTTTTTAGATGAATTTGGTTATATAGAAATTGAAACTCCAATATTAAATAATAAGGCAAGTGGAGCATTAGCAAAACCTTTTATTACTCATCATAATGCGTTAGATATTGATTTATATTTAAGAATTGCACCAGAAACATATTTAAAAAGGGCAATTGTTGGTGGTTTTACAAAAGTATTTGAAATAGCCAGATGTTTTCGTAATGAAGGAATTGACCAAACCCATTTGCAAGATTTTACAATGATTGAAGGATATGGGGCGTACTTAAATTATGAAGATAACATGAAATTTTTAAAAGAAATGTTACAAAGAATTATAAAAAATATTTTTGGTACATTAGAAATACAAGTTGGAGATAAGATGGTTGATTTAAGTGGAGAATGGCCTAGAATATCATTTCGGGATTTAATTCTTCGATACATTGATATTGATATAGATAAATACAACACCAAAGAAACTTTACTTCAAAAAATCAAAGAAGAAAAATTAGATATTGATTCTGAAATCCCATTAGAAAACTTAGGTTTTGGAAACCTTGTAGATCAACTATACAAAAAAGTTGCCAGACCACACATAAGTAATCCTATTTTCTTAACAAGTCATCCAACTGAACTATCGCCACTGGCACGTGCAAATGATAACAACTCAAATATTGTTGATCGTTTTCAACTAGTAATTAATGGAGCAGAAATTATTAATGCTTATTCCGAATTAGTGGACCCTCAAGAACAAGAAAAAAGATTATTAGAACAAGCAAGTTTAAAAGCCAAGGGGGATGAAGAAGCTATGCCAATGGATTATGATTATATTGAAGCAATGGAATATGGAATGCCACCAATAAGTGGTTGGGGTATGGGAATTGATCGACTAGTTCAGCTATTAACCAATAGTGATAATATTAAAGATGTTATCTTATTTCCGTTAATGCGACCAAAAGAAGAAAAAAATAGTTTAGAAGAAAGAAACGAATAAAAGTTTCTTTTTTTGACAAAAAAGGAAATAATTTCACAAATGTTTCATCAAAAAAGAAAAGAAAAATCTTTAAAAAATCAACGAATATGGTATAATTTGGTTGGAGGAGGTATAGAGTGAAAAAAATTTTTGAAAAACATGATTTAATAAAAATAATTCTAATTGCTATTTTATTTGTATTTCTTATGACATGGATTGTTCCAAGTGGTGTTTACCAAGGAGGAGAAGTTTCTGGCGTTTTACAAAGAACTGGAATTGCTGACATTTCATTAGGTGGAATGATGAGTGTAAGTTTCTTTTTACAACAAATTGTTTTCTTGGTTGTAATTGGAGCTTTCTATGGAATCTTAACAAAAGTAGAAGGATATAAAAAGCTAGTAGAAAATATTGCGAAAAAAATGAAAGGAAATGAAATTCCATTTTTGGTAGTAGTAACTGTTTTAGTAGCAGTACTTACATCCATTTCAACGAATGTATTTGTCACATTACTATTTATTCCATTTCTAATAACAGTAATTCGTAAAATGAATTTGGATTCCATCACCGCATACACTGCAACATTTGGGGCAATGCTTATTGGAATTCTTGGAGCAACTTATGGAACGGAAGGATTAATTAGTTTTGTATCTTATTTAAAATACTATACAACAACAACGATTAATGTAGAAATAGCAGTTCGTGCTGGAATTTTATTACTTGCTTTAGTATTATTTGAATTTTTCCAAATCACATATGCTAAAAAAATCTTAACAGACAAGAAAAATAAAGAGGAAAAAACAGAAGATCTTTTTGCAGTAGAAGATTCAAAACAAAAAAAGGTAAAAACATGGCCAGTCATTGCTGGTGGTGCTACTTTATTCCTATTTGCTATTTTAGGATTTGTAGATTGGAATACCAACTTTAATCTAGATATTTTTACAAAATTTCATGAATGGTTAATAGGATTACAAATAGGAGATTATTCTGTTATTGCATACATTTTGGGTGAAAATGCTGCACCATTTGGAGAATGGCAACTGTATCATATTATCATTATTATGGTTATCGTTTTAACTATTTTAGCAATCATTTATCGTATTCGTTTTAACGATATTTTAGATAGAATTGAAGAAGGTACAGTAAAAATGTTAAAACCAATTGGAATTATTACATTAATTTACATTATATTTGTATTTATGTACTGGAGTCCAATTGTTCCAACTATTGTATCTTGGTTTGAAGGATTGGCAGAAGGATTTAATCCATTTACATCCACTATTTCAGCTAGTATTGCATCATTTTTCCATTCTGATTTTAGATACACAGGATATGCTTTAGGAAATTTACTGTCTAATTATGAAGGAGATTCTTTCAATATTGCATTTGTAATTTATTCTACAATGAATGGTTTTATGAGCATGTTTGCACCAACAAGTGTCATTGCAATGCTTGGACTTTCTTATTGTGATATTCCATATAAAAAATGGTTTAGTTACATTTGGAAATTCCTAGTTGGAATGTTAGTATGTTTACTTGTTATCTTTATGTTATTAACATATTTATAGGAAAAAATGACAAAAAAATGTCATTTTTTTTTGCATAAAAATTCTTCTCAATTCCCATAATGAAAAATAGAATAGAATTAGGAGGATTTAAACTATGTTTCATAATTTTGGCTTTGCCATATCAAATCTTTTAGAAGAAGCAGAAAAAGAAAGAGAAAACTTAAAACATCCTTATGTTGGAAGTGAACATTTACTACTTGCGATATTAAAAAAAAATTCAGATTTATCGATTCAATTAGAAGATTTAGGACTTACCTATCAAAAATTTAAAAAAGAATTAATTGCAGTCGTTGGTTGTTCTTCACGTTTTCAAGAAATAATTTTATATACACCTCTATTGAAAAGAATTTTAGAATTAGCACTGGAAGACGCTGAGGAAAATAATAATGGAATAGTAACCGAAGAACATCTTTTTTTAGCTATGTTAGAAGAAGGAGAAGGAATTGCCATTCGTTTAATGATTGGAATGGATATCGACCTAGAAGAATTATATGAACACTTAAAAGTGAAAAAAAATCCTACCAAAAGAAAAGAAAACTTAGAAATATATAAAATTGGCAATGTTTTAAATGATACGATTAATTTAGAGGAAATGGTTGTAGGAAGAGAAAAAGAAATTGATTTCATGATAGAAACATTATTAAGAAAGAAAAAAAATAATCCATTGCTAATTGGAAAAGCAGGAGTAGGAAAAACAGCATTAGTAGAAGAACTTGTAAGAAGAATCGAAAAAGGTCTAGTACCAGAAGAACTTCAACAAAAAGAAATCATATTGATGGAAATGGGGTCTTTGGTAGCTGGAACGAAATATCGTGGAGAATTTGAAGAAAGACTTACTAAAGTCATTAAAGAAATTATTAAAAATAAAAACATTATTTTATTTATTGATGAAATTCATAGTATGGTCAATGCTGGAGGAGCAGAAGGAGCAATATGTGCTAGTGATATTTTAAAACCATACCTTGCAAGAGGAGAATTAAAAATCATAGGTGCTACGACAATAGAAGAATATTACAAATTTATTGAAAAAGATAAAGCTTTAGAAAGAAGATTTGAACTGATAAGAATAGAAGAACCAGATACAGAAGAAACCATTGAAATCTTAAATAAAGTAAAAAAAGAATATGAAAATCATCATCATGTTAAAATAACGAAAGAAAATATTAAAGAAATTGTAACTGCCGCAAATACATATTTATTTGGAAAAAATAATCCAGATAAATCTCTGGAATTACTAGATTCTATTTGTGCGAGAAAAAAAGCTGTACAAAAAATGAAACCACAAAATATAAATCATGACAATTTAGAGCAAATAGAAAAGAAAAAGGAAAAATTAATTCGCGATGGAAATTTTGAAAAAGCACTTGATCTAAAAAAAGAAGAAGAAAAAATAAAGAAAAAAGTACAAAAAAAAGAAAAAAAGCAAACTATTACTAAAAAAGATATTTTAGAAATGATTGAAGTAAAAAGTGGACTTCCTGTTAGTCAAGACCAACAAAAACTATTACAGAAAATAGAAAAAAAATTATTAGAAAATATATTTGGTCAAAAAAAGGCAATTACAGAAATTATAAATACATTAAAATTAAATTTAGAAGAGAGAAATCATCCTATTTCCATGTTACTTTTAGGATCGACTGGAGTTGGAAAAACTCAAACCGTAAAAACAATAGCACAATTATATGGAAAAAAAGAAAATTTAATTCGTCTAGATATGAGTGAATTTACTTTGGATACTTCCATTCATAAATTAATAGGAACCCCAGGAGGATACGTAGGTTATGGAGAACCATTTTTATTTCAAAAATTAAAAGAAAATCCTTATCGAATTATTTTAGTCGATGAACTAGAAAAAGCCAGTCCAAAAATATGGAACTTATTTTTACAAATTTTAGATGAAGGATTTATTACAGATTCTTGTGGAGAAAAAATACGGTTTGATAAATCGATTATCTTTATGACTTCAAATTTAGAAATACAAAATAAAGTAGGATTTTCAAAACAAGAAAATCAAAATTTAGAAGAAAGTTTATCAAAAGAATTTTTAGGACGCTTTTCAGCTATCATTCCTTATGAAAAAATAACAGAACAAATCGTACGTGAATATATTTCAAAACTTCCAAATGCTTCAAAATTAGATATAGAAAAAATTCTAGAAAAAGCCGATTATGAAAAATTTGGTCTTCGAAATGTAAAACATGTCATTCAAAAACTAGAAAACAATTTACAAACCAATTAAATAAAAAAATAAATTAATTTTTATTGAAGAAAAAAGAAATGCATGATAAAATGAAAATGTAATGGATATAAAGTAGTGCACAAAAATTTATAACATTATTAGAAAACCAATATTACATCTTAGTCAAAGTAGGATGAATTTTAAAAATAGCTTTTACAATTATGTAGGAGCTATTTTTTTTTAATAGAATATGCTAAAATATGAGATATAAGCGAGGTCAATATGAAAATACATTATCAAAAAATTAACTATTCTACGCGATGTCAAAAATAAAAAATAATAAAAATAGAATAGGAGATAAAATGAAAATTTATAATACATTAACAAGAAAAATTGAAAAATTTGTTCCCAATGAAGAAGGAAAAGTAAAATTTTATACTTGTGGACCTACTGTTTACCATGATCAACACATCGGAAATATGAGAAACTATATTGGGCATGATATTTTAGATAAAACATTAAGATACTTAGGATACGATGTCTATCGAGTTATGAATATAACGGATGTGGGACATTTAACTAGTGATTCCGATTCTGGAGAAGATAAAATGGTTAAAAGTGCCAAGCAACAAAATAAAACCGTTTTAGATATTGCTAAATATTATACAGAACAATTTTTTCAAGACTTTAAAGCATTGAACAATCGTATTCCAGATATAGTAGCACCTGCTACGGAACATATCGAAGATTATTTTAAAATAATAACGAAATTATTAGAAAAAGGTTTTGCTTATCAAATGGGAGGAAACATTTATTTTGATACTTCTAAATTAAAAGACTACTACCAACTAACCAATCATAAAGAAGATGAGATGGTAGTTGGAGTAAGAGAAGGAGTTGAATTTGATTCCAATAAAAAAAATCAAGCTGATTTTGTATTATGGTTTACCAAATCAAAATTTGAAAGCCAAGAATTAAAATGGGATAGTCCGTGGGGTACTGGATATCCTGGATGGCATATCGAATGTTCTGGAATTAGTATTCATCATTGTGGAGAACAATTAGACATTCATGGGGGAGGAGTAGATAATATATTTCCTCACCACACCAATGAAATTGCACAAAGCGAAGGATACCTAGGTCACAAATGGTGTAATTATTGGTTTCATAATGAACATCTAATGGACGAAACAGGAAAAATGAGCAAAAGTAAAGGTGCAACCTTAACTGTCCAAGTTTTAAAAGAAAAAGGATATCATCCCTTAGCCTTTCGCTTTATGTGTTTAACAAGTCATTACAGAAAACAATTAGTCTTTAATTATGAAATATTAGAAAATGCGTTTTCTAGTTATCAAAAATTAAAAAACAAAATAAAAAATTTAAAAAAAGATGGAAATTTAGATGAAACATTATTTCAAGAATACGATGGAAAATTTAAAGAATGTTTAAAAAATGATTTAAATACAGCGAATGCTATTACTTTAATTTATGATTTATTAAAAAATCCCGTAAACGACGCAACGAAATATCAATTAATTTCCTCTTGGGACCAAGTCTTATCATTAGATTTAACGAAAGAAGAATCAAAAATGGAAATGAATAATGATGATATCATGGAAAAAATAGAAGCTAGAAACAAAGCAAAAAAAGAAAAAAATTATGAATTAGCTGACAAAATAAGAAATGAATTAGAAAATATGGGGATTCTTTTAAAAGATACAAAAGAAGGTACCATTATTGAACGAAAATAAAAAATAAAGTAAAAAACTAAAAAAGATTAAAATTCTTTTTGATCTTTTCCATTACCTCATTTGTTCCTAACATAAATTTCACACGATTTAATTTTTCATTAAGAAGTTTTGCTTTTAATACGGAGTTTTAT
>CAOKKL010000031.1 GCA_948469065.1 uncultured Mycoplasmatota bacterium
TTTCTTGAACAAATACTTTTTGCCATAAAGCGTAACTAATTCCTACTATCATAATGAGTAAAAATAGAGTCCCAGTTAGAAACCATACTTTCTTTTCTTTTTCTTTCATTTACTCCATCACTTTCGTTTTATCTACAATTTTAATATATCTATCTTATCTAATTATAGTTTACCATGTTTTTCATAGATAAACTATTAGGTTATTTTAATATTTTTTACAATTAGTTATGAAAGTATTACATATTTCTATTCATTAAATAATTAGATAACATACAGTCTGCTCGTTCTGCAAATCTAATAATTTTGGCTTCAACGGTTGTCGGCTTTATTAAGCCACCTTCTGAAATTTCTATATGACTTGCTAATATATGAAGAGCTTGTTCTTTTATAGATGGGTCTAATTTTTCATATTGTTCAAATTTTTTGGAAATTAATTTCATACCTAAATAACTATGTTGAAGCATTTTTGCATGTTCAGTAATAGGACTTTTTAATTCTCTTTCTTCTTTCCATTCATGATAAGTATAAATTTTGCCAATATCATGAAGTGAAGCTCCAAAAATAATTAAATCAAGATTAACAAAATTTTTTACCTCTTTTACCATATTTAAAGCCATTTTTGTAGAGCCATGTAAATGTGCTAATAATCCTCCTCTATAAAAATGATGGTTTCCTTTCATATATTGATTGTTCTCGAATTATCAAGTGATCCAGCTCGATTCATCATTTCATTTTTTATGCTCCATTAATAGTTGTTGGGCTCATTTTTTCAAAAATAATATTTTGACTTCTTTCTTTATAAATATTGTTTTAAATATTGAATTTCATTTTCTAAGGTTGTATTTCTATCATGGCCCGGATAAATTTTTATGTTTTTCGGGTACGTTAATATTTCTTTGATGCTTTCTTTCATTTCCTCAAAATTTCCACCTTCTAAATCACAACGACCTATATTATGATAAAAGATAAAATCTCCTGAGAAAAGAATTTCATCTTCTTTAAAATAAAAACTGATAGAGTCTTTTGAATGTCCTGGAGTTTTAATTATTTCAAAGTTAAAACCATCTATATTTTGTGGATTATGTTTTAAATTGAAATGCTTTTCTAATTTTTCTAAAGCTCCAATATGATCAAAATGATGATGAGTAACAAGAATGCCTACTATATTTGAAGTTTTACATTCTTCTAATATTTTATCCATTTCATCTCCTGGATCTATGATAATGCTTTTATTATTTTTGGTTAGCAGATAGCAATTTGCTTGTAAATAACCTACAGGGATTGTTTTTATCTTCATTTTTTTCTTTCCTTTTTATTATTGTATCACGTATAATAGAGATAGAAAAACATTTAAGTAAGGAAGATGTAAATGGATTTTATTTATATTTTATTAATTATCATTGGCATTAGTAGCATGATTGGTATTATTTATATTAGTTGTTTTAATAACCTCCAATATACAAAAACAAAAATTGAACAATCTGAGGGAATAATTGATGAAGTACTTCGATGTAGATTTGATCTAATTGTTCGAACAAGTGATGTTGTAAAAAATAATATAGATGAAAATAAAGATTATTTTAAAGAGTATTTATCATTAAAAGAAGAGAAAATTAGTAATTTTGAAATGGATCGAAAATTAAAGGAAGCAGTTAATATTATTTTAAATTTAAAAAATGATTATCCTTCTCTTCAAAAAAATACTGGAATGAAAGAAATTTTGAGTGAAATAAAAACAACAGATGAAAAATTATCTGCTGCTATTTCTTATTATAATCGTTATACGAATCAATTAAATGAATATATTCGTAAATTTCCATCGAATATTATTGCCAAGTTACATGGCTTTTCTGTGAAACCTTTCTTTGATGGTAAAGATATGAATGATGATGATATTATGGATTTTAAACTGTAATTCTTTACAGTTTTTTTATACCGTTTCTAATTCTTGATCAATTTTATTTAAATCCCAATTGATTGGTTCTTGACCATTTTTTGTTAGAAAATGATTCGTTTTTGAAAACGGTTTGCTGCCGAAAAAACCATAGTTAGCAGAAAAAGGACTTGGATGTGCACTTGTTATTACAAGATGTTTGGGATTGGTTATAAAATCTTTTTTTGCTTTTGCAAAGTTTCCCCACAAAATAAATACAATTGGTTCTTCTTTTTCATTTAATATTTTTATAATGTAATCTGTCAATCGTTCCCAGCCAAGTTTTCGATGAGAAGCTGGTGTATCTTTTACGACTGTTAATACTGCATTTAATAACAATACGCCTTGTAAAGCCCATCCAGTTAAATCGCCACAGTTTCGAATGGGAATATTTAAGTCACTATTTAACTCTTTATAAATATTTTGTAGAGATGGTGGTACTTTAACTCCTTTTTGAACGGAAAAAGATAATCCATGTGCTTCTCCTGTTCCATGATAAGGGTCTTGCCCTACAATCACTACTTTCACTTTACTATATGGAGTTAATTTTAAAGCTTGAAATACATAATCTTTTGGTGGATAAATCTCTTTGTTTTGATATTCATTGTCTACAATTGATAAAAATTTTTGAAAACCTTCACTTTCCCACACAATTTTTAATTTTTCATCCCAATCATTTTGCATCATAATATATACCTCCTATTTATGATAGATTTCATGATTATTTATTTTAAAACTTCGATATATTTGTTCTAGTAAGATACCTCGAAATAAACCGTGTGGAAAGGTAAAATCTGAAAAAGAAAGACTTTCATTTTTCTTTTGTTTTATAGTATTTGAAATTCCAAGTGAACTTCCTATAATAAAAGTAATATTGCTGGTTTTAAGAAATAATTCGTCCAAATGTTTTGCAAATTGTTCACTGTTATATTTTTTTCCTTCTATTTCTAAAGTGATAATATAATCTTTTGTATCTAATACTTTTATCATACTTTTCGTTTCTTTTTCTAAGGTATCTTCATCTTTTAATTCAATAATTTCTAATTTATGATATTTTTGAATTCTTTTTTTATAATCTTCAATTAATTCTTTTAAGTAAGTTTCTTTTATTTTTCCCATGCAAATGATTTTAATCATTGTGAACCACCGTAATTTCATTTTGTTTTGCACATATCACATTTTGAAAATAAATTTGATATTCTTTAAAGGTATCGTTTATAGTTGCCAGTGCTTTTTCTTCTGTATTATTTTCTTTTGATAAATGCATTAAGACAATTTTTTTTGTTTGTTCACCTATTAATTTCGTCAAGTAAAATCCCGCATCTTTATTCGATAAATGTCCACTGGTCCCAAGAACTCTGGTTTTTAGCCACTTAGGATATGGTCCATTCATTAACATTTCGATATCATGATTACTTTCTAGTAAATAATAATTTTTATTTTTTAATAATTCAAAATATTTTCGATTTAAATATCCAGTGTCAGTGATAGAGACCAAAGAAAAGTTTTCATCTTCTATCAAAAAGTTTCTAGAATCCGTTACGTCATGACTCGTTTTGATGGTTGTGATCTTTAAGTTGTCAAAATAAATCGTATCTTCATAAAGAATAATATTTTCATATGCTTCTAAGTTTTTTAAATCAAAGAACATTTTTTGTGTTAAATAAACTTTAGGATGATACTTTTTTACAAACCGTTCTAAAGAAGCAATGTGGTCATTATGGGTGTGACTAATTATAATTGCTTCAATATTTTCGGGTGTTTCATCGATTTCTTTTAATTTTTCCGTAATATATTTTACATTTTTGCCAATATCAATTAATATTTTATGATGATTGGAAGAAATAAAAGTCGAGTTTCCTTCAGAACCACTGGCTAAAATACAAATTTTCATTAGTAAATACTCCGTGGATTTAACCATTTACTTCCAGGATGATGTGGATAACCAATTGATATTCCAAAGTGAAGATGGGTTCCAGTTGAAGAACCACTGTTTCCCATGGTTCCAATAATTTGTCCACGGTTTACAGTTTGTCCAACACTAACTTTAACATCTTGGGTTAAATGTCCATACATAGTGTAGTAATTATTGCTATGTTTTACAATAATATAATTTCCATAACTCATTCCACATCTTGAGCCATAATAGCCATAGTTTGAACAAGTGTTATTTGTTTCTACTACCGTACCTGATTTTGCAGCATAGATTGGTGAACCAAATCCAGTACCTGAAATATCAAGTGCGTAATGGAATGACCCCCAACGCCATTCAAATCCTGAAGTAATAACGTATGGACGGTTTGTTGGCCAACCCCAGTCTTTACCCGTTTCATTATAGATTCCACTACCACCACCACTTGAAGTAACTTTTTTCTTTCCAACGGTAGTAATCTCATGCACAACCTCTCGAAGGGTAACAGAACTCAATACAACTGCTCCTTGGTTTCTTTCTCCATTGGTTAGTTTCACTTCTTGTGTTGTTCTAACTATTCCTGTTACTCCTGCTTGGGTCACTTCACTATAATTTGATGGTTTACTATTATCTACCACTTCTTGTTTTTCGTAAACTTGTTCTGTATCTTCTACAACATGCAATTCTTCTACTAATGTTACAATAGGATTAATTAAGTCAACCGATACTTCTTCTCCAATAGCCAAAAGACTTTCTGCACTTTTAAATCTTGGATTGGCTATTAAAAATTCTTGAGGATTTAGTTTATTATCTTCAGAAATACTTGCAATTGTATCTCCTTTTTGAATGGTATAATTACTTGTACTTTTCTCTTTTCCAAATAATAAATATTGACTCAATTCGGTCGCATCTGTATAAATTTTATTTTTTACACTAATATTAGCTTCTTTAATTGTAATATTTTCTTCAAAGTACATATGTTTAATAACTTCTCCAACGGTTGTTATTTCTTCCTGCGTATTATTAATATAATTTAAATATGCTTCTTTATCTACAAATGCTGTTACTAATTTTTCTAGTGCATCTTTAAATATTTGTTGATCTAAAACATATAATAAAATTTTCTTTTCAGCTTCTTCTTCTGTTTTTTCTTTTGTAATGGTAATAATATATCCTTTTACTGTAAAATCTCCATTTTCTTTTACTTTATTATAAACATCAGAAGCAGTTGTAACGGTTTCATGAAATGTTTTATATTTTACAATTTCAAATCCATTTGGAGGATATACTTTATCTACTCCATATTGTTTTTTTATATCAGCTTGTTCTTCATTAATCATATTTAATAATTCATTATCATTATTAATGAGTCCAATTTTTTCACCATTTAAATATACTTGATATACTTCTTTTGAAATATCTTTAAAGCGGTAACGAAATCCAAATAGGACACAAATTAAAACAGTTACTCCGATAATGCTATAAAATATTATTTTTTCTTTTTGTTTCATTTTTTAAAAATCACTCTCTTCAGTTTTTAAATAATTTTTAAAACTACTTTTATCTAGTTCAAATAGTAATTGATATAAACCGGTTCCACCACGACGATGTTTCGCTATAATTAAATCGGTTGGAACAATATTTTGTTTGTTTTCCGTTGTTTTATTTTCATAATAATCCTGCCGATTTATAAATATTACTAAATCAGCATCTTGTTCAATAGACCCTGATTCACGTAAATCGGCTAATCTTGGTTGATTTGATTCTCTTTTCTCTGCATTACGTGATAATTGAGCTAAGGCAATTACAGGAACTTTTAATTCCATAGCCATTGTTTTTAAACTACGTGATATTTCCGATACTTCGACTTGTCTTGATTCCGTTTTACCACCCGTTGTTACTAACTGCAAGTAGTCGATTACTACTAATCCTAAACCTGACCCAGTAGAATTTAGTCGACGACATTTTGCACGAATTTCTGGTGCAGTAATTCCGGCATTATCTTCAATATAAATATTGGTTTCAGCTAGTTGACTTAAAGCCTCATTATAACGTTTCCAATCATTGTGTCCAAGCATTCCAGTTTTTAATTTTTCTCCTTCGATTTGCCCTACTGAACTAATCATTCGATTTACTAATTGTTCTGCACTCATTTCTAAGTTAAAAATAGCTACTGCTTTTTCTGTATGAAAAGCTGCATTACAAGCTACATTTAAAGCAAATGCTGTTTTTCCCATACCAGGTCTTGCGGCTAATATAATTAATTCTCCTTCATGAAGTCCTGCTGTTGCTTTATCTAAATCATAAAATCCCGTTGTAAGTCCAGTAATAGCACTTTTGTTTTTCGCCATATTTTCTAAATTTTCTTGAGCCATTCGAAGGGCTGTGCTAATTGGAATTAGTTCACTTGTTTTTCTAGTTTTTACGACATTTAAAATTTTCTTTTCTGCTTGATCTAATACAGTTGTTAAATCTCTATCTTCTTCATAGGTATCGGTTATTATATCAGTTGCCGTATCAATTAATTTTCGACGAGTTGCCTTTTCTTTTACAATATTAATGTAATAATCTAAATTTGCAGAAGTAGCTACACTGTCTATTACTTCACTTAAATAAGTTATTCCACCAATTGCATTTAAATTTTTCTGTTTGTCTAATTCATTTTTTACTGTTGTAATATCAATTGGAGTACTTGCCTGATATAAACTTTTTAAGGCTTCAAATATTTTTCTATTTGCTTCTTGAAAAAACATTTCAGAATCTATTTCTTCTACTATTTTTTCCATTGCATAATCATTTAAAAAGGCTACTCCTAAAACACTCATTTCTGCTTCAATGTTTTGTGGCATTTTTCTAGAAGCCATAATATCACCTACTTCTTTAAGGTTACTTTTAATTCAAATTGTACTTTTTTGTGTAGTTCTATTTTTATGTTATGAGTTCCAAGTGAATCAATTGGATTTTCTATTTTAATACATTTTTTATCAATGGAATATCCCATCTCTTTTAGTTTTTCACTGATTTGTTTTGATGAAATATTTCCAAATACTTTATCTTCTTTTCCAGTTTTTACTTGAAATAAAATTTCTTTTTGTTTTAATTCATTTGCTATTTTAGTAAAATTTAATACTTTTTCATCTTCTATTTTTTTTCGTTCTGCTAATTCCTGATCTAATATTTTTTTACTTCCTTCTGTTACGGGAACAGCTAAACCATTTTTAATTAAAAAATTATTTGCATATCCATCGGATACATTAATGATATCATCTTTTTTCCCTTGTTTTTTTACGTCTTGTAATAAAATAACTTTCATGGAAATTCCTCCTTTGATTCGTAACTTATTATAACAAATTAGAGCCTTTAGTAAAAGCTCTATATCATAATTTGTTTTTTTCAAAATTTTGGAAACTAATATTCTTTATATTTTTTATTATGAGAACATTTTAAAATCTTTTTAAAATTCTTTCTGCACTTTTTGTATTTCGTAATAATAAATTACTTAAATGACATTTTAAAAAATAAGATAAATGATGATGAAACTTTTCTTCTAATTCTTCAAATAATATTTTTCTATTTATGTCCATAATTCGATTCATATATTCTTTTAACATTTCCATTTCTTGAACATTAGCATAACGGATAAATGTCAAAAAAACTCGGTCTGGTTTTTCAAATTCACTTTCTCGTTCATATAAATATTTAAATTGAAAATCATTAATAGAAAAAATTAATTTTACTTTTCCATAATTTTCAAAATCATAAAAAGGAGAGACTTTAGGAGATTGATTAAACCATATTTCAGTATTTGTCGGATGACAGTCTCTGTCTCCTAAAAGCATTTGAATAATAAACTTTAAAACAGTATTTCTTCTTAATTGTTCTACACAATCTTCACCATAATCATGATATAAATAGTAATATATTTTATTTAATTCCTGAATATTAAATAAATGTTCTAACGGCCAAACGCCTACTTCATTCATGAGAGATTTTTTTTTACCCGTTTCCAAAATCAATTTTTGTTCATATTCTTCAATTATTTGATAAATAGATTTCACTGGAAAACCTTTTTGATTGTAATTTTTAGTTATAACTCCATAAAAATTATCATGAAATGCTAAATCATATTGCACATTTGATATTTCTAAAGCATTTAAAACATGACTCCAAAATACTTCAAAAATAGCTTCTTTTCTAGTTCCTTGTTTAAACAAATATTTTTCTCCATAAATATATATCCAATCATAACTATTGAAACCATCTGATTTTACAGTACAAAATCGTTTTCTTTTATAATTCGTTTCATCTATCTGTAAAAAGCCTTTTTCTCTTCTAATATTATTCATAGTAAGTATTTTAACATTCTTCTTAAATTAGTCAATAAATTTCAAAAAAAAAGAATTGTTTTTTTCAATCCTTTATTTTACAAATGGTATTAATGCCATAAATCTAGCATATTTAATTTGTTCTGCGATGTGTCTTTGATGTTTTGCACAAGCTCCTGTCATACGTCTTGGCATAATTTTACCTTTTTCGTTAATATATTTGTTTATAATCATAACATCTTTATAATCAACACTTTTTCCAGCACACATTTGACAAATTTTTTTCTTTTTACGTCTAAATTCTGCCATAATTAATCTCCTTTCCATTAAAATGGTAAATCATCATCGGATAAGGCTATTTCTTCTCCAAAGTCTTTAAATGGATCTTCTCCTACATTTGCTGTTGGAGTTTCATTGGTTGCATAATTATCTTGAAACATTGGAGGTTCTTGTGGAAATGGTTCATTTGGTTGAAATCCCATATCATTCCCACCACGGGAACCTAAAAATGTTACATTATCAGCAACGATGTCAGTGGTGTATCGTTTTGTTCCATCTTGGCCATCATAACTACCTGTTTGAATTCTACCTTCTATTGCTACTTGACTCCCTTTAGTACAATATTTTGCAATATTTTCTGCTTGTCTACGCCATGCAATACAACTGATAAAATCGGCACCACGTTCTCCATTTTGTCCAGTAAATGGTCTTGAAACGGCAACGGTAAATCGAGTTACTGAAGTCCCTGTTCCTGTTGTACGCATTTCTGGATCTCGTGCAAGTCTTCCGATCAAAATTACTTTATTCATTACTTTTACTCCTCATCTAATCGAATTATTAAATGTCTTAAAATATTTTCATCAAGCTTCACTTTTCGATCGAATTCCGTAATTGCTTCTTTGTTCGCTTCTACTTGCATTACATAATAATAACCACTGATTTCTTTTTTTATAGAATAAGCAAGTTTTTTTTCTCCAAGTTCTTTCATTTCGTTTACTTTTGCTTTTTCTGCTGTTAAGATATTTTTCGCATTTTCAGCTGTTTTTTTAATATCTCCACTTTCTTGTGTTGCTTTTACAATAAACATGATTTCATATTTTTTCATTTTTTACACCTCCTTATGGTCTTAAACGGCTTTTACTCATTGGTAAAAGCAAGGAGTAATTTCTTACTCGTAATCGATTATAACAGAAAAGAAAATGTTTGTCTATGATTCTTTTCCATTAAATATTATTCTATTTCTAAATCTTCTATCACTTTTTTTCTAGCTAAGTTTACTAAATGATTCGCTTCAAATTGTATTAATTGAATTCCAAGAGAAGTATTTTGATAATTATCTAATTCAAAGTATCCAGTTGGAGCTATTACTAAGTCATAATGAATTTGTTTAGATAAATACATTTTTGCAACTGCAAGACATCTTTTTAAATGATATGCTGATGAGATTAAAACTAAATTTGTTATTTTCTCTACTTCAATTACATCTTTTAAATATTTTATATTTTCTATTGTATCATTAGAATAATCATTTACAATGATATCAGTTATAGGAACATTATCACTTAATGCTATTTTTTTCATTCGTTCTGCTTCTGATTTTCCATCTTGAATCAGATAAGAAATCTCATTGTTTTCTTTTACAATTTTATCTGGAGTTTGATTTTTCTTCTTACTTGATATTCCACTTTTTCCACCAGTTAAAATTAATTTTTTAATTCTACCCATTTTATATAAATGAATTGCTTTTTGAATTCTTGCAATCATTTCAATTTTTCTACTTGTTCCAAATACAATTCCATAAAAATATATTTGTTCTTCATCTATAATATTTTGAAAAACTATCTTTTCTGCCAATGATGAATCTATATTATTTTCATATAATCTTGTTTTTTCATTCCATTTTGCTTCGATTGGAACTTCACTTAATAGCATATTACCTTCATTCATTTTTTTATATAATAATTAAAAAAAGCCATTTTTGGCTTTTTCTAATCTTTTGAATCTCCTATTAAACTTAATAAATGTAAGAAGATATTAATATAATCTAAATATAATTCCAAAGCACCAATAATAGCAACATTTTCATGTGGAATTTCACTATCTGCTAATTGTTTTATTTTTTGAACATCATATGCTGTAAAACCAATAAAAATAATGATGGCAATAATAGAAATGATAAAATCAAACTGATCACTTCCCACAAACATATTGATGATCATACATATAATTACACCAATTAAGCCCATAAGTAAAAATGTTCCCATTTTTGTTAAATCTAAATTCGTAAAATAACCAATTGCTCCAAAAATTGCAAAAATAACTGCTGCAATTACAAAGACATATAATATAGATGTAAGATTATAAATTACGAAAATAGAGGAAAATGTTAATCCACTTACAAAAGAATACAGTAAGAAGAATATTTTGGCCGTAATTCCATTCATTTTTGCAGCTCTTGCAGATAATACAAAAACCAAAATAAGTTCTGCCACCATTAGAATCCAGTGGATTCCACTTGAAAATATGTTTAATAACATTTTTTCATTTATTGATACGACATATCCTGTTGCAAAAGTAACAATTAAGCCAAGAGTCATCCATAAAAATACTTTTGGCATAAGTTTATTTTCCATAAAAATCCTCCTAAAAATATATATGAATTAGTATACCATTAATATTAATTTTTGTAAATTTTTTTAAATTATTATTCTTTATTGTGTTTTCTATAATAATTCCATAAGATAAAAAAGGAAATTCCCGAAAAAAACATTAAATAGTAAGAAAGTTGTTCTTTTTGTGTACCTTTAAACTCTAAATCATAAATTCCATTTTCTTTTATTTCAGCTTCTAAAAAACCATTTTCACTTTCTTTTAAAGATATTATTTGTTGTTCTTTTTTCAGCTGATAACCAAGGTAATAAAGTCTTGGTAATTCTATTTTTAAATCTTTTGCATTTTTTACTTCAAATTTTAAATTTGGTAAATTATTATCAATGATTTCAATGAATGCATTTCCAGATATCGTTGTTATTTCTTGATTTCGATTTTGATAATATTCATAATTTCGAATTACTTTTTCAGGTAGGTATTCTTCTTGATTTCCCATACCTAAATTATAATTCAATTGATTCAAATCTACTTTTTCATTTGAAACATGATAAGTATTATAATAACTTCCAATAATGGATATTACTCCACATATAATACAAATTTTTTTAAAATATTTTTTCTTTTCTAATTTTTTCAAAGTAATACATGCAATTAAATTGCCTCCAAAGGCTACATAGATACATAATCGCCAAGGAAATTGCAAGGTTTGTAATATATCTGGAATATAAGCCCAAGGAAATAGAGAAGTGGTCATTAAAAAGGAAATGAATGTGAATAACATAATACTTGTCCACATTTTATTTTTCCAAAGTTTTTTTTGAACATAAAAATAAATTCCACAAAAAATTCCAATCGTAACTAATAGCTGTAAATGGTAGCGAATGAAATGATAAGTACGTGGTAAACCAAAAGATAAATACTGTGAAATTCCTATGGTACTATATTGTAAGTCGCCTTTTCCTGTAATATAATACGGAATAAAAATTGCATAACTTCCATTCATTTTATGATCTAGTATCGATATCCAAAAAGGAGCAGTAAAACAAAGAATTATGACACTCGAAATAATGAAGTATTTCAGATTTTTAAGAGTAAAAATTTTCTGGTAATAGATAAGAAAAAAGGACAAAAGAAGTATTAAGGTAAAATAAATCGACATGGCTAAATGAGAATATATTAACATAATATATCCAATTGTGAAATTGAGAAAAAATTTGGGAATATTTTCTTCTAGAAGATAAAGTATTCCTAATACAATTAGTGGTATTGAAATCGGAACAAACATCTCAGAAAAAGCATCACGTATGAAAATCTCAGATAGATGATAAGGAGAAGACATATAAAAAATAGAGGCAAGTGTAGCTATTTTTTTATTTTTAAATATTTTATTAGCTAAAAAGAAAAAGGTAAATCCTGATAGAAGGATTGTTAACCATTGAGTAATTCTCATACCAGTCAAAACATTTTTAAATATTTTGGTATTGTAAGCAGCTAACAAATGAGGCAGACCTGGATAAAATAATCTTGTACCATATCCTAAATTGTTTGCAATTTTTGGTAATGGTTCTTTTGCCAAAGGATTTAACCATGTAATTTGTTCTGCTAGTACACTAATATTAGCGACATGAAAATTGGTGTCATGTCCTTTATAATAACCATCTTTCATTGGTAATATGATAATCATACTGAATACTATAATTATCATTAAATATTTTATATTTTTTTTCATATAAACTCCTATAAAAAAATAGATAAAAATATTTATCTATACATTAAATCGAAAATAGACGATATCTCCATCTTGCATTAAATAATCTTTTCCTTCTAAATTTAATTTACCAGATTCTTGAACTTTTTTCTCGTCTTTTAACTCTTTTAAATCCATATATTTCATAATTTCGGCTTTAATGAATCCTCTTTCAATATCACTATGAATTAATCCCGCACATTTTTTGGCATTCATTCCTTTTTTAAAAGTCCATGCTTTTACTTCATCTTTTCCAACCGTAAAAAATGTTTGTAACCCTAATAAATCATACGTTGCAAAAATAAGCTGATCTAATCCACTAGAATCTATTCCAAGTTCTATCAAAAACTCTTTTTTTTCATTCTTTTCTAACTCCGAAAGTTCACTTTCTATTTTTGCAGACATAACTATCATATTCGTATTTTCTTTTGTAGCATATTCGAATACTTTTTTGGTATATTCATTCTCACCCAAACTTGCATCTTCTTCACTAACATTTGCAACATAAATCAGTGGTTTTAGAGTAATAAAATTAAAAGCTTTTAAAACAAATTTTTCTTCTTCGGTTAAATCGATTAATCGTAAAGGAATATTTTGTTCTAATGCAGTCTTACACTTTCTTAAAATCTCTACTTCAAGTAATGCTTCTTTATCTTTTGTCGTTTCTGCTTTTTTTGCAATTCTTTCTAAACGATTATCAACAATTTCCAAATCGCTTAAAATTAATTCAATATTGATTATTTCAATATCTCTTATGGGATCGATTTGTCCTTCGACATGAGTAATATTATTATCTACAAAACATCTTACTACTTCAACAATTGCATCCACTTCACGAACATGAGATAAAAATTTGTTTCCGAGTCCTTCTCCTTTACTTGCCCCTTTTACAAGTCCCGCAATATCAGTAAATTCAAAAGTGGTTGGTACATAGCTTTTTGGCATATATAAATTTTCTAAAAATTCTAATCTTTTATCTGGTACGGTTACAACTCCTATATTGGGGTCAATCGTTGCAAAAGGATAATTTGCTGCTAAGATATTTTTTTTCGTAATTGCATTAAATAATGTTGACTTTCCTACATTAGGAAGTCCAACAATTCCAGCTTTTAATGACATAAAATTTCCGCCTTTCTATAATATAGATGTTCCATTAATTCCGATTGGAAGTCCAATTACATACCATACAATAATGACTAAAAGTAAAAGTCCACCACAGATGATACTATAGGGTATTTGATATTTTAAAGATTTAAATAAGCTTATCTTTTTTTCGGAAGTATCATATTTATCTATCATTGCTAAATAGATTACAAAATATGCCATCAATGGAGTAAGTCCCATTGTAACACATTCGCCAAATCGAAATATAACTTGGGTAAACTGTGGTGTAATTCCTGCGTTCATAAATGTTGGTATAATACTTGGAGCTAAAATTACCCATTTGGATAAAGATGATGGAACAAAAAACGTAGATATTGCAGTAACAAAGAATAATAATATAATTAGTGGTATTCCCGTAAAATTTAGACTAGTAAATAATCTAGCTAAAGAAGAAACAACAATTTCTCCAATATTTGTATAACGATAAATACTAATAAAAGTAGAGGCAAAGAAAATTAATACTAGTGTTTTACCTATCCCATCTAATGAATGCCCTAAAGTATCTACAAAATCTTGATTATTTGTTATTGTTTTTGCACCTATTCCATAGAAAAAGCCAACAATAACAAAAAACATAGTTACTACAAATACAAACCCATTACTAAAAAATGAATTATAACTAAATAATTTATCAATATAAAAGCCTTGGCTATTGTCTAGTAAATTTCCTCCTCCTGGAAGCCATGGTGTAATCTGATAAATAAAAAATAAAATATATATAATACCTGCTATGGTACTAAAAATTAATCCTCTAACATTTTTTCTAGTTATTTTTAATTCTTCAATATCTGTTTCTGGTATTTCATACTTTCCTAATTTATTCACCATGTATTTTTCTGTGATTATAGTAATTGCGGCTGATACAATTAAAATGGAAACTAGCATAATAAAAATAAAACTGGTTGTTGCAAACCGAAAATTCGGATCTAATATTTTTGCACCTATAATGGTTTCAGAAATTAAAGAACTATCAATGCTAGTTATAAAAAAACTTAGTCCACTTCCACAAGTAAGACCTGCAAAAGAGGCAATAATTCCAATCAATGGATTTCTTTTTCCATATTTAAAAATTAATGCACTAATTGGTATCATAATAATGTATGATAAATCACCCATAAATGAAGCAATCACACTTACAAATACAATAAAAAAAGTAACTGTATTTTTTTTCATTTTTCTTGTAAGTAAGGATAATGCGGTTTTTAAAAATCCACTTTTTTCCATAACGCCGATTCCAATTAAAATAATAATCAAACTACTAAGGGGCGTAAAAGCAACAAAATTTGCGACAGTAGAACTGAAGATATATTTAAGCCCATGAAACGAAAATAAATTATCAATTTTTAATAATTCAGTAGAATATTCTAGTGAATTTGGGTTAATTTTGTATTGCACCGATTGTACTCCCATTAGAGTTAAAATTCCACTTAATATAATTGTAATACCAATCAGCATAATGAGTGTCATAATAGGATGAAGCGTCATTTTATCTTTTAAATTACTTACTTTCATTTTTCTCACCTATCACTTTTTTACATTTTTTTTCAAATTCTAAGCGATCCATCATGATTTCTCTTCCACAGTTTACACATTTTAATTTTATATCTACTCCAACTCGTGTTATGATCCATTCATTATAACCACAGGGATGTCCCTTTTTCATGATGACATGATCTTGTAACTTATATTTTTTTTCCATTATGCACCTCAATTTGTGGATAAGGAATCTTAATATTTTCTTTTTCATAAGCTAATTTAATTTGCTTTAAAATATCTCTTTTTATTTGCCATTGTAAATCTTGTTTACAAGAAATTGAAATTGCATAAATAATAGCATTATCTGCCATTTCATCAATTCCTAAATATTTACTTTCTTTATAAACATCAGGCATTTTTAAAGCATTGTCCACTACTTTTTTTAACACTTTTTCCACTTTATCAGTTGATTCTTCATATGCAGTTGATATTTTAATAATTAAATTTGCTTTTTGTTGACTTAAATTAATTATGGAACTAATATTTCGATTCGCTATTACAAATACTTCTCCACTCACTTTTTTTATTTTTGTATTTTTTAAACCCATTTCAATAATTTCACCAGTAAAATCATTAAATGTTACGATATCTCCAATGACAAAATAATTATCTAAAATAATAAAAATTCCACTGATTAAATCTTCAATTGTTGATTGCAATGCTAATCCAAGTACAGCACCTGCAATTCCTAAACTTGCTAAAAGAGATTTTGTGTCTACTTCATAAATACTTAAAATGATAATTATCATTAAAAAATAAATAATGTATTTAATAAAATTTTGAATTAATTTAACAATTGTGTTTCTTCTTTTTATTTCATACTGTGTCTTTCCTTTTATGATAATTCTCTTTGTCAAAAACATTAAAATTCGAATTATAATTAATCCTAAAGTAAAAACAATAATAGGTCCAATAATTCTCTTTTGTAGAAAAAAAGATGCTACTTGATTGATTACATTCACTTTTATTCACCTTCTACGCGTATTCCTAAAATGTCTAAAATTCGTTCCAAATCTTTGTCTGAATCAAATGGAATTTCTATTTTTCTTTCTTTAATTTTTACTTTTGTTCCCACTTTTTCTTGAAAAATTCGTTCATAGATTGTATTACGTATATTTTTCGTTTCCATAGAACGATTTAATTTATTTTTTTTCGGTATATTTTCTTCGGAAATCAATTTTTCAATATCACGAACACTCATTGAATTTTCTACAATTTTCATCGCTAATTCATCTATTTTATTATCATCTTCTATTTTACTTAAAGCTCTAGCATGTCCCATACTAATTTTTTTCTCTTGAACTAAAACTTTGGTTTTATTAGGCAAATTAACTAATCCTAAAAGATTCGTGACATAACTTCTACTTTTTCCAAATTTCTTTGCAAACTCTTCTTGCGTCATTCCACTTACTTTAATAATGTTGGCATAAGCATTTGCTTCATCTATTGGATTTAAATCTTCTCTTTGAATATTTTCAATTAAAGCAATTTCCATCATTTCTTGGTCAGTAAATTCTTTTACAATTGCCGGTATGTTTTCTAAACCTGCTAAACGTGCAGCTTTGGTTCTTCTCTCACCCGCAATTAATTCATACCCTTTGATGCTCTTTTTTACCAAAATTGGTTGAACGATACCTACTTCTTTAATTGAATCCGCTAATTCTTGTAATGTTTCATCTACAAATGTAGTTCTAGGCTGATAAGGATTACTACGAATCTCATTTAAAGGTATATCAATAATATCACTTGATTTCGCTTCTTTTATAATATCCTTTTCAAAATTATCAAAATCAATTATTTCATTTGAAAATAATTGTTCTAATCCTTTTCCTAATGCTTTTCTTTTAGTTTCCATTTCTACTAATCACTTCCTTTGCTAGATTTTGATATGCAAGGGTTGCGCGACTTGTTGGATCATAATCACTTATTGGTTTTCCATGACTTGGAGCTTCAACTAATCGAACTAATCTTGGAATAATGGTATTAAAAACTTTACTTTTAAAACATTTTCTAACTTCTTCGATGATTTCCAATCCTATATTCGTTCTTCCATCTAACATGGTTAATAAAACACCTTCAATTCGAAGCTCAGGATTCATATTATTTTGTACCATAATAATGGAATTTAATAATTGAGTGATACCTTCCAATGCAAAATATTCACATTGGACAGGAATAATCACAGAATCACTAGCCACCAAAGCGTTCATAGCCGATAATCCAAGAGAAGGTTGACAATCAATAATTATATAATCGTATTTTTCTTTAATTCCTTCTAATGATTTTCTTAATTGCTCATTTTGGCGAAATGTTTTATCTTCTAACATTTTTTTGACAAACTCTACATCAATTCCCGCTAAATTAATGGTAGATGGAATCACCGATAAATTTTTGAATTTTGTTTTTATTATGGCATTTGTAATTTCACATTTTCCTGAAATAACATCATAAATATCTTCCGTAAAATCATTGGCATTCAATCCTACCCCCGAAGAGGCATTTCCTTGCGGATCTAAGTCAATTAAAAGTGTTTTTTGGCCTTCTTTTCCTAAAGCTGCAGCAAGATTGATACTTGTGGTGGTTTTTCCGACACCACCTTTTTGATTTACTAAAGATATAATTTTTGCCATAATACCACCTTCATTTAGTCGCTATTGATATTTTAACACAATAAGCATTTTTTGTCTTTAGAAAATCTGAGTAGATTTTTATTTATTTAAATGAAAAAGTAAATGACAAAATCAAGTAGTAAATAGACATTTAATCTT
>CAOKKL010000032.1 GCA_948469065.1 uncultured Mycoplasmatota bacterium
CAGTTTCATCTTCTTTTTGTTCTTCTATTACTTTGTCATACTGGAAAAAAGAAAATAGACCTATTAAAAGAATACTAAGAATTAAAAAAGTTATTTTTTGTTTCATGATACACCTCTTTGTTATTATGAAGAAAAATAGATAAAATATTTACTATTTTACTTATAACACTAAGTATACCATATTTTTTCTTACAAATAATTTTTATTTCTATTTTAAGAGAAAATAGTCAATAAAAAATTAATGATAAATACCAACCACTGTTGTATTAGAGGGAACATCTTTCAAGACAATTGCAGAAGCACCTACTTTTACATTTTTTCCAATACAAATATTACCAAGAATCGTTGCACCAGTTCCAATCATCACATTATTTTCAATTGTTGGATGTCTTTTTCCTTTTTCTTTTCCAGTACCACCCAATGTTACACCATGATAAAGAGTTACATTATCACCAATAATTGTAGTTTCTCCAATCACAACTCCTACTCCATGATCAATAAAAAAATTTTTCCCAATAGTCGCGCCGGGATGAATTTCTATTCCTGTTCTTCTTTTACCAAATTCACTAAACAATCTGGCGAAAAAATAAAAATGATGCTGATAAAAAAAATGACCAATTTTATAACAAATATAAACTTTAAAGAATGGATACAAAATCACTTCCCATTTAGAATGAATCGCTGGGTCGTTTTTTGCTATTGTTTTATAAAGATTTTTAAAAAAAGATATCATAAAATCACCACTATATTTTATGTCAAAAAAAAAGAAATGCTTAGACTTTAAGAAAAAATATTAGAAAGTAAAAAACCGATGAATAAAATAAAAACAACTGGTAAAAAAGTAGAAATGTTAACTTGAAAAATAACCATAGAAAATAAATAAACAATACTACTCCAAAGTAGACCGTATACAAAAACTAAAAAAGACTTTTTATTTTTTTGTATAACATATTCAATGAAAAAACTAGAAACAAAAATTCCAATCACTACTCCAAAACCGAAAAAGCAAGACCAATCCAATTGAGAAAAAGGGTTTTGAAATAAAGTTAAAATAGTTGTATAACTACCTAACATCATAAAAATAGCAGTCCCACTTATTCCTGGAATGACCATAGATAACGCATCTATAAAACCAAGGACAAAAAGAAAACAATACGATAAAATAGAACCATTTGGAACAAATTCTTGAGTAACACCCAAAAAAGAAAAACTAAAAGGCAGACAAAAACCTAGTAAACAAAGAAGTTTGTCATATTTTTTTTTTAAAGTAAATTGTAGGCGAAATTTTGGAACAGTACCTAAAATCAAGCCAAGGAAGAAAAAAATGGTAAACAAATAATGATAATTTAAAAAATACAATAATATTTTACTAAATAGAACAATTGATAAAACTACTCCAAGTCCAATTGGAAATAAATAAGAAATACTTTTCTTATAATCATCTTTTAAATGATTGATGGCATAAATAGAATTTTCATAAATTCCAAAAAGAGCTGCTAACATGCTTCCACTTACTCCTGGAATAATTTTTCCAATACCAACAATCAACCCCTTAAAAAAAAGAAATAGATTTTGCATTTGATCACCAATATAAATCTATTCCACAAGCTATATTTTTATCATAATAATGGTGCAAAAACTCGTAATACTTTTCCAATTAATTTTTGCCACCAAGGAAATTTTTTTACTACATTTAATGTTATTTTTTTAGAATTTTTTAAAGTTTCTTGATAATCTTTTTCCATTTCCAAAATTGTTATATCTTGGTATAAATAAACTGCATTTTCAAAATGAAGATAAAGGCTTCGAAAATCTAAATTAATGGTACCAATCACTGCTTTTTCATCATCACTTATAAACATTTTTGCATGTGTAAATCCTGGAGTATATTCATAAATTTCTACACCCGCTTTCAATAATGATGTATAGAAAGTACGACTGATATAATAAATTAATTTTTTATCTGGAATTCCAGGCATGATTAATTTTACATCTACTCCACTTCGTGCAGTATTACATAATTCTGATAATAGATTATGATCAATAATAAAATAAGGCATCATAATATGAACATATTTTTTACTTGTTTTTAATATATGTTCATAACTTACTTCTCCAACTGGATATTCATCAAAAGGATTATCTCCAAATGGCAAAACATAATTTGTTACCAAAGATGGCCGAGAAACTTTTAAAAAAGAATTTACTTCCAATGGTTCTTTTTTTGCCGCATTCCAATTTTCTAAAAATAGCAAAACAAAACTCTTAACTGCATCGCCTTCTACTCGAAGTGCTGTATCTTTCCATATCCCAAATCTTAATTTTTGATTAATATATTCATCTGCTAAATTAATACCACCAGTATAAGCGATAATTCCATCAATAATCGTAATTTTACGATGATCTCGATTATTATACTTTGTAGAAAGAATAGGAATCACAGGATTAAATACTTTGGTATGAATGCCATAAGATTCTAATAATTTTGGATAATCCCAAGGTAAAAGTTCAAAAGAACAAGTACCATCATACATAAAATATACACGCACTCCCGATTGAGCTTTTTCTTTTAAAATTTCTAAAATAGAATTCCAAAAAATTCCCTTGGCTACAATAAAATACTCTAAAAATATATATTCTTTGGCCTTTTTTAAATCTCGCAATAAATCTACATACATCTTTTCTCCAAATGGATAATAAGTCGTTTTTGAATTTTGATAAATTGGATAACCACTAATACGATTCATATAAGTAACATAATTTGCTACTAACCTATCTTGCTTTTCTAAACACTGATAAACTTCCTTGTCTTGCTTTAAATATAGAGACATCTCATTACGTATCACTTGATATCGTTTTGCTAAAGCTATTACACCTATTTGAAGTTTTACAAACAAATAGACAAATACTCCAACGGTTGGTACCAGTAAAATTAAAATAATCCATGAGATTTGAAAAGAAGGGTTTGCTTCTTGATTAATAATATGAATTGTAATAATAAGTCCTAAAACTGCAGATCCACCAAATAGTAAAATCAAAGAATGATTAAAGAATAAAACGCAAACAACCACAATTAAAATTTGAATGAACAGCATCAAAATTGCCATTGTAAAACGACTAAAAATAAGCCGAAAAATACTTTGAATCACCAAAGATAAAAAATTATTATCTACTTTACTATCTTTCATTATTCTTAGAAATTCCGATCAAGATAGCAATATTTTGAATAATACTAATCACTTCTGTAATTAATGTACAAAAAGCTATCATTTTTGAAATTGTAAATTTACTTTCCAAAGGATTTAAAATAATAAAGGTTCCAAGGAAAACTCCAATTCCACTAATTACAGCAATATAATACCAAAATGAATTTTTTGTTTGAAATTTAAAATCCAAACAAATTTGTAAGCGATTTGCATGTTTCACAATATAATAAGCTCCTAATATGTAAGTCAATATTCCCGCTAAAATATTGTTTTTTAAAATTGCAATCAATCCAAAAAAGAAAAAAATAACACCTTCTAAAATATCATTATTTTCTATTTTTTGTTCTTCATTTAATCTGAGATAAAAAACCAAACGAACGGATCCAAAAATCATAAGAAAATACCCTAAAATTAATACAAAAGTTTCTAAAAAATCATTTTCTTTATAAAGTAAAATAAAAGCAAATACAATCAAAAGAAATGAAGGTAAAAAAGAAAGCCAAATACTTTTTTTCATTTTTTTATTTTTTTCTTCTACCTGATACATCCTACCACATCCTAACGTTATTTTATCATTAGAAATTCTTTTTTACAATCAAGAAAAAAGAGCCTAAAGCTCTTACTTAATTTCAATAAACTTTCTTTGATCCTTTTCTGGTTGTTTTGGAATTGTCAATTTTAAAATTCCATCTATAAATTCCGCTGAAATATTTTCTTCATCTACATCTCCAAGATAAAAACTTCTTGTATATTTGCCATAAATTCTTTCACGACGAATATATTTTTTTGAATTGTTTTCTTCCTCTTTTTTTGTTTTTTCTGCAGAAATTACTAAATTTCCATTATTACATTCAATTTGAATATCTTCTTTTTGAAATCCTGGGATATCCATTTCAATAAAATAAATATTATTCTCTTCATAAATATCGCATTTCATTTTGGATGAATCTCCTTCCACAAAATTATCAAATAAATCATCTAAATAAAATTTTCTAGGTATTATATTCATAAACTTATTCCTTTCATGCTTTAGTTATATCACTTTAATTAGCACTTGTCAATATTAAGTGCTAATATTTTTTTTAAGATTATTAATTTCTAATATTAAAAATTGATAATCGTATTTAAACTCTTTTGCTTAAAGTTTCAACTACTTAATAAAATCCTTAACATTTTTTATTTTGAACAATTGGTTTCATTTTATTCAATAATTTTGTTGTAAGACCAAAAATCATATAAAAACTAATTTCATTCCTGACACAACGAAAAAATTTGACTCATTAAGTTTAATTAATTTTTATCATAATATTTATTACTTTCTAAAAAAATACTTTGTTCTCTCGTAGTCTTTTATGAATTTAAAATCCAATTTACAATGACCTTTTTTATGGCATAATACTCTTCTTCTTCAAATGGCATATTACAAATGTAAAAATGACAGTTCGATATATGCGCACAAAACATACACTCATCCATATTAGAACAATCTTGAATAAAAAGGGAATTACTAATTTTATTAGAACAAACTACATTATAAGAATTGGAACAATTTGAAGAATCATCTACTCGAATCGAATTCGTACATCGAATCGTTCGACTAGAAGCAAGCGTATTTTCACAAAAACTAACGCCATTGCAAAAAACAATATTAGAAGAATCGTTGCAATTTACTGAATGATAAACATTATGACAACGATAAATCGTATCACTTTTACTAACATTTTCAGAATCATAAACCCGTTGCGTCGTAAGATAATTTATTTCATTCCAATGTTTTAGAATATCTGCAAAAGATCGTAGCGTTTCTTTTTTTCTCTTCCATCCATTTTCTGTTTCTTTTTTTAAAGAATTAGCAGCAGTAATATATTTTTCATAATTAATAGAATCTGCCCAAGTCGTTTCGCCTGTTACAGAATCTTTTACTTCATAAGGTAACTTCGCATCAAAGGCATATTTTTCTTGAATCTTTTCCAAAGATTCATTTGTTTTTTTCTGAAAAACAGCAAAAAGAATATTTTGAGCAAGTAAAAATGCTTCCTGTTCATTCATAAAAATCCCTCACTTTTTTATGACTTGTCGAAATGGTTTTTAAAAATTTTTTTAAAGAATAATTTTCTCCAAATTCAAAAAAATAATTTTTTTTCGACTCATGAAGTATTTGATGATTACCATTCTTCTTCCTACGTTGATAAGGAATGGCTTGAAAATCTAATGTTTTAATTTTCATACTTGGTAAAAATTTTCCATCTTTTTGTAATCGAAAAACACCTTCCCGATGATTTAATTCGGTTAAAATCTTTGTATGTTCTTCTAAAGTATTTACTTTGGAAATAGACATATTTAGATTTTTAGCAAATATTTCAGCATCTAAAAAAGAAATACGAAATAAATAATAATTTTCGACATTTGCTAAAATAGCATTTTTTAAATCATTACTTATTTGATTAAAATATTGACTAACCAAAATAACAGAAACATGATATTTTCTCGATTCCGACAAAAATCGACATAAAATAGGATTTTCTAGGACAGCGACTTCATCTACAATAAAAATGAGATGTTGAAAAAAATTGGAATTATGTATTATTTGAAATAATTGACCCATCAAAAATCCAGCAATTGTTTTTGTGATGCGACTTCCTAATTTTGAACGATCAAATGAAATTAAAGTAAAAAAATTTTCACTAATAATCTTTTTTAAAGATGGACTGCTCTGTTCATTTTGAAAAACAGGTAAACTTTGCATTTCGTCCAAAAACGCTATAATAGGCGCAATGGTATCTTCATAATATTGTGTTTTCACATCATAAAAATCTTGTAGAAAAAAAGTAACGACTCGTTCTAATTTTTTTTCTCGTGCCATCTGAACAAATTCTGTTCTTTTATTTGTATCAAGTAAAAGATTCCGTAAACTTGAAAACGAAAATTCTTCAATCTGAAAAAGTAACTCAAGAGAAAAACGTAAAACTCGTTCTAATTTCGAATTATATACATCATTCATCATGGTTTGAAACATGGATAAATATAATTCTACTTCTGTTATAATGTCATCAAAATCATTGGCAAATAAATCAATACTTGTGTTAGGTTCCAAAAAATCAACCACCGTAGTACCTGATAATCCGCCAATTTCTTGTTCTATGGAAGCATGTGGATCCATCATAATTACTTTATATTGTTCATTTAACTCTTTATCCATTGCAATTTGAGCAACCATCGAACTTAAAAATTTAGATTTTCCAGTTCCACTTCCTCCTAAAATCAGAGAATGCTTAAAAAAATCATATTGTTTTAATGAAAAAAAAGAATCTTGTTCTTGATATGGAAAAGTTGATATTTGAAATAAAGCATCTGTTTTTTCTTTTTGAAACAAATTTAAATATTTTTGAACGTTAAAATATTTTGGAATTTTTTTTAAAACAAAACGATTGGTTTTAGAATAATCAAAAGATAAAAAAGATGTGATAGAAAAAAGATAAAGTTTACTTTTACAAAAAAATGAATTTTTTTCATAATAAAAATAAGAGCGATGTCGTATTTTTCCTTTTAAACCAACATAAAATTGAAATTCTACCCGATTAATTTGCTTTTGTTTTTTTAATAACCACTGATCATAAAAATCTAAAAATGTCTTTGATGACCATATGATTGTTGAAAAAACACTTTGGTATTTTTTATCTACAAAAAAATTTTGTTCTTGGAAACAAAAAAAAGTGAGTCCATTCATCACAGGATGAAGTGCATATTTGGTTTGAATAAAAAAATGAATTTCATTTTCTATAATTTGTAAAACTAATTTCCAAGAATGAAAGGCATCATGATAAATAGAGATTTTTTCTATCAATTGAGTCCAATTTTCTACTGATACATTTCCATCAGTAAATAAAATTTCATAAGTTTTCATATTTAACCCCACAATAATTATTATAAATAAATACAAAAAAAAGAACTGACTTTTTAGGTTTAAAAATAATCAGTTCTCGATAGGAACCCACAATTCCATATAATTTTCATAATATTTTTCTAATTCTGGAATATTTCGTATATTAAAGTTACAGCTAGGTAAAAAATAATCATAAAATTGTCTTGATAATTCTTGAATTTCTTTCGATTCCTTGGAATCAATTTGAAAAACCAACCATTTCGACGCTGGTAATTGAAAAGTGTCAAACCCCTTTTCATAAGTTTCATTTAAAACCCAATATTCTAAATTATTACTATAAAAACGATTTTCATAATAAACCATTCCATACTCTTTCAAATGATATTTCAAATACATTTCATTATAAAAAGATGGAGCAACTTTACTAATGGTTTCTTCTGTACATTTTTTGCCTTTTCCATATAAGGTCATTTGATCCATAGAACAAATCCGATATTTTAAATTTTTACCAGTTTTCACATTTTCATCAAAATGAAATTTAGGATAATTTTGCAATTGTACATTTCCCATTTTTACTTCACTCGGTTTCACTCCATGAAATTTTTGAAATGCTCTTGAAAAAGATGTTGGATTTTCATATCCATATTTCAAAGCCACATCAATTATCTTATCTTGTTTATAATATAAATCATAAAAAGACATGGATAATTTTCGATTGCGAATGTATTCGGTGATTGTCACATTAGTTAAAAGGGAAAAAAATCGTTCCATAGTATAGACATTAATACCCAAAAATTTGGCCAATATTTGATAATCAATATTATCTGTTAAATGACTTTCAATATAATCAATCATTTGATTTAATGAGGTATATACATTCATAAAAATAAACCACTTTTCTAAATAAATTTATTATAATACAAAAAGTAATGTTTTTAAATTAATTTAAAAAACGATCTAATAAAGAGGGATCTTGTAAAGAATAAAATAAACCCTTTTTTTCATCTAATGATTTTATATTTAACATATCCTCTTTTGATAAAGAAAAATCAAATACATCAAAATTTTCTTTCATTCGCTCCGTATGAATCGTTTTTGGAATTACTACGATGTTTTGCTCTAAAAAAAATCTTAAAATTACTTGTGCTACACTTTTCTGATATTTTAAAGCAATTTTTTTTAATAATTCATTTTCAAAAATATTATTTTTTCCTTCTGCAAAAGGTCCCCAAGATTCGTGCTGAATTTGATATTTTTTCAAATAAGGCTTTAACTCTTCTTGCTGAAAAAAAGGATGAGTTTCCATTTGATTTACCATTGGTACGATTTTATGAAAAGAAATCAAATCAACCAAACGATCGGGATAAAAATTACTAACTCCAATCGCTCTTACTTTTCCTTCTTCATATAATTTTTCTAGTGCGCGATAAGTACCATAATAATCTCCAAATGGTTGATGAATTAACACCAAATCCAAGTAATCAGTTTTTAATTTTTTCATGGATTCCAAAACAGAGGTATAAGCCTTGTCTTCTCCAGAAGCATCAATCCATACTTTGGTTGTAATAAAGAATTCTTCTCGAGGGATTCCACTTTTAAAAATGGCATTACCTACTGCTTCTTCATTATGATAACGTTGAGCGGTATCAAAAAGACGATATCCTACTTGAATGGCAGAAGATACAACGCGCTCACATTCTTGTAAATCTTTAATTTGATAAACACCAAAACCTAGTTTGGGCATGGCTACTCCATTATGTAAATTGACATATTCCATATTAACTCCTTGCTAATCCATCGACATGTAAAATTTCTCCAGTAATATAGTTTGACATATCGCTTGACAAAAATAAAAAGGCATTTGCAATATCTCTTGGCGTTCCAATTCTCCCTAGCGGAATAGATTTTATGAGTGGATCAATCATTTCTTTTGACAAATTCTTTACCATATCCGTTTCTGTAATACCTGGAGCTACGGCATTAACTCGAATTCCTTCACGAGCAAGTTCTCGGGCTAATGATTTTGTTAACCCATTGACAGCAAATTTACTTGTTGGGTATAATACTCCACTCGGCTGTCCATATTGACTTACCATTGAACTTGTATTTAAAATAACACCTTTTGTTTCTTTTAAATAAGGAATCGCAACTTTCGAAGATACAAAAACTCCTTTGATATTTAAATTCATAATTTGCTCATATTCTTCCATGGTATATTTTTCAATTGGTGTAGAAGAAGAAAGTCCCGCATTATTAATCAAAATATCTATTTTACCATAATCCTTTTTTGTTGTCTCAAAGACACAACTCATTTCTTCCTCACTCGTTAAATCCGGTGAAAAACCCTTTACTTCATAAGAAGGATTTTCTTTTTTTAATATTTCTAAAGCTTTTAAAACAGTTTCTTCTCGACTTCCAAGTAAAACCACTTTTGCTTTGTTTTCTAAAAATACTCGCACGGTTTCTAATCCAATACCTCTTGTACCACCACTAATAATGGCTACTTTATCTTGTAACATATCTTACCTACTTTCTAAAATATTATAACATAAAAATCAAGGATTAAATCACAAGGAATATCATAAAATAAAAAGAAAGGTTTGATAATTTGAAAAAACGACTTACAAATGGATTTTTTATTTTCTTTCCACTACTAATAGGCTTTGTTATTGGGATTATTGTGAAAGATAACATCGATTATAATTCTCTTCTTCTTCCTCCTTTTGCTCCACCAAAAATTTTATTTCCCATCGTATGGAGTATATTATATTTTTTATTAGGTATTTCTTATTATATATATCGTAAAAATTTAAATAATAAAAAAACAATTGTTATTTATTATGTGCAATTAATCATGAATTTCTTATGGAGCATCCTTTTCTTTTCATTAAAATGGCGATTCATATCTATTTTATGGATTGTATTTATTGATTTTTTTCTAATATATTTAATAAAACTTTTTTTCTTCAAAAGAAGATTTCAGCATATATTAATATTCCTTATCTTTGTTGGTGCTTTTTTGCAACATACTTAACTATTGGAATTTATTTCTTAAATTAGCTTTGGTTAGACAGAAACCGCTTCTAAATAATTTCTTTTTTATAAAATATACTAGGTGATAAAAATGAAATATATTATCATTGTTTTTCTAGTCCTTATTATAATATCTTTTCTAATTTGGTATCTATTAAAAAGAAAATGGGCAATTCACAAAGTAAAATGTACGAGTAAAGAAGAAAAATTATGTTACATTAATACAGCACTAAGTCCTTTTGGATTTACCTTTGATAGTTGCCAAGACATTGTAGTTTCTAAAAATGATTGTTGGCAACGAGAAATTGGTTATCGAGATCTTTATGATTTAGAATCATTTCGTTTTAATATCGTTATGGATTCAGAACCAATCTATTTTCATTATAATAAAAAAGAATATCGAATTGAATTTTGGAAAGGTCAATACGGAATTACCACTGGAGCGGAAATTGGTATTTATATAAGGGATGATGTTTGCAAACTACCACACCATCATTACCGAAGTGCAACGGATAAAGAACGATTGGAAATGGGCTTTGTCCTATCAAAAAATTGTGTCTTATTTAAAAGAAAAGATCTTAGTTGGTGGTTAACAGGATTTGATGTTGGAAAATTTTCTAAACCAAAAGATCTTCAATTAAAAGCTTGTATTTGTTTTCCAAACTGTGAAATGAAAGAAGCTTTTATCAAGGGATTATTAAAAGCAGGATATTCAAAAAGCAAAATAATGGTTTGTGAAAATACAGTTTGTTTTGAATATTGTTGTCCCAAAAATTATCCATTAAATCATGGACATAAAATCAGAAAATTTATTGCTCAAATTTGTAATTTTATAAATTGTTCCATTTATATGTTTTTTACAAGACCATTTCCTATTACCTTAGATAAATTAACCTACATTCGATTTATGTTCCCACATCTTTTTTGCCTAATCTTACATTTTAGTATTCCAAAACAAAAAAAGAAAAAATATAATAAGAATAAGAAAAAATGCCATAGATAATTAAGCTATGGCTTTTCTTTTTCTTATATAATCTCCAGAATATTGTTCATAAAAATAATCTTGATCTATTTTTTGAGAAAAAATATAACTTACCATTTCTTCAACTAAACAATCTGCATATGAAATATATTGCCCTATCGTATTCCAATCTCTGCGCAATTTTAATTCTTGTTGTACTCTTTTTAATAATTTACTTTGATCCAAATTATTATTTAAACTAAAAAATAAAAAAGATAAACAAAAATTAATATAATTTTGCCAAATGTTTTCATCTAAACTTCCATTAAAAACCCGCAATTCAAAAGATGAACCATAATCAGCACAATTTATTTGAAACCCTTTAAAATGTAAGGCATTTCTTTTTTCATAAGCTGACTGATTTTCTTTTATGTATTGTTCTAAAGTTTTAGGACTTAAATTTTGATATGGAATTTGATTACTAATCGGTTTTGCAAAAATTTGACAAGAGTTTCTAATATGTCCAAACTCACCCATAGCACTAAACTTATAAAAAACAGGTTCAAATAGAAGATAAAATAGAAAATAAGAAAATAATTTTTGAAAACTTTTTTGAAAAATAGCAGACCCAAAATGAATATGAGCGCCACAATTTTCATTTACAGTTGCAGAAATATTTTGCAAACTATAAAAAACAGTTTCCATACTTTTAAAATCTTTTGAATTATTATAAAGAATGGGAGAAGAAATTTCTACACCCAAAGAAGTATGATTACCATTTACATTTTCATAAAAATAATGCCATTTACTGGTTTCATCCCAAGGACACGCAAAAATAAATTTATTTTTCGTAAAATAATCATAATCAATTCCTGAGTCATCGAACAACAATCCGGTTTTTCCAATGATTGGTATAAAATCAAAATGATTTCGAATCATTTTATCAATTTCCATTACACATTTATTCGCAATTTCTATTTCAATTCCAAATGGATAATTTTTAGGAACATCTAAAATCTTTCGGTATTTCATAATCTTATCCCCCATAAGAGAATTTATTATAACACAATATAACAATAATAATTTAACTTTTTTATTTCAAAATACGTTCTTCTCTTATCAATCAAGTTGTTTTTTCCTTTTTTATTATTTTATTCCAATATCATTTAAAGTTAAACTATTACATCTTTATAATTTTTTAATATATATTCTTCTAAATTGTATTAGAATTTCTTACGAGTTAATAAAATCCCAACAAAGGATATCATAAAAATAATTGGTGCTATTCGAACAAATAGCCATTCCATTGAATGAAAAGCTACACCTAAAACTGCATTTTCAACTATATTATAATCCCAATTTAAATAATTACTATTTAAAAAATGAAGAATGATGAAAATTATTAGAATAATAATACATAATGCAATTAATATATAATGAATCAGTTGCCTTCTTTTATGCTTTTTTTCGGATAATTGTAAATTTATTTTTTCTAATTTTTCAGAAATTATCTTTAAATCATCACCTTTAGATTCCATAATATTTTCTCCAAGCAAAGTACTTACAGAGGTTTCTAAAACCTTGGATAACACAATCAACATCTCTGAATCAGGAACAGACAATCCTTGCTCCCATTTAGAAATGGTTTGTCTTACCACATTTAGTTTTATCGCCAGTTCTTCTTGGGAAAGACCTTTTGACTTTCTTAAGTGTTTAATATTTTCTCTTAACATATGAAAATAACTCCTTTCTCTGCCAATTATTATATGAAGAATAGTCTGTTGCTACAAGCAATGCTTTTTAACATTTAAAATGAAAAGCATAAATGTAAAAAAAACTTTGTACTCATGATTAAACTACGGTACATTATTTATTTTTTCCAATCTTTTTCATTTTTTATAATTTAATAAAAAAGATAGAAATATTAATTATTTACATCTTAAAATATAGAATATAAACATTCATTTGAAAACCACTTACATGGGATGAATTATTATTGTCTTTAAAACCAATTTTTTTATAAAAATCTTTAGCTTTATTAGTGTGAACTAGCCAGTTTCGTATCTTTAGAAGCATTTTTACAATTTTGAACTAATAAAGAATTAATCTCTTGATTTTGAAATTCAAGCAAAATCACTACATCATAAATAACAGATCGAAAATGTTAATCACAGAAAGCTCTTACACAACCATTAATTTACCTTTAGCCCATACAAAGAAAACAAAAATTGAATGAATCAACCCTATATTAAAATGAGAAATCATTTCTTTCGATGTTAATTCTTTTACCCATCCTACCGCTAAAAATAATTGATAAAGGTGAGCTGTTTTATATTCTATATTCATCTTATCACTTCAAATTTAACCATGTATCATATCAAAATTTCTAGTAATTAAAGCTGCTCAATCATTTCAACACTTATCTTTACCAAATGAACTATCTTTTTTTGTTCTTCCATAGATGGAAGAGGTATCTCTTTTTCTTTTATCATGGGTATCGTCAATTGTTTAATGCTAGTACCTCTACCATACAAAAGCATGGATTCTAAAATGATTTTTAAATAATAGATATCAATCTTATCATTTGGTTTTAACACTAGTAATCTCACAGCTGGGGAAAAGGGATAATCTCGAATTACAGGATGTCCAATGGTTCCTCTACCAGATACTGTAATACTAATCTCAGTTTCCTTAGGAATATTAGTATAACCAATGATTCCATCATTTAGAATACCATTAGCTACAACTGGTATGGATAACTCATCCGTTTTATATAAAGAAAAAAACTCTGGTTTATCGCCACCAGCATATATTCTTTTGCAAACATTTTTTAGTTTAGTCCAATTCCAATTTGATAGTAATGCAAACATATTATTATCAATTTTTTTTATCTTAGCATTAAAAGTATTTGTTTCATTATTCGTTAATCTTCCATGTACGGCATCATCTAATAGTTTTTGTTTTAGTATAAATTTAAGCTGTTCTTTCTTTTTATCATTACATTCTTTTTTTCTTACTAATTCTAAACATTTCTCTATCTTTTCCACAATTAAGTATTGTTCATCTAATGGTGGAATAATAAGATAACATTTTTTTAAGTTCGTTTCTGATAATTGTTTGATAGCGGAACCTGTTGTAAAAGAAGCAAATTGTTCTTGGACAAACTTCGAAGCAATTTGATATAACAAAAACTTAGGGTGAATCACTTTCGGATTACTTCTTAAAACTATCAGTTGAGAATTTAAATTGGAATTATCAAATTTTTTAGAAACAAGTGCACACAAACCAATCGATCCGCGTATAACGATAAGAACATCATTTTCTTTCAAATGACCTTTCATTAAAGATTGATGTTTTTCTTCTGTAATATAGTTCATGCCATTTTCTACTATAGTTAAGTTTTTAATATTTTTGGCTTGAATAAATGGAATGCCTTTTAAAACAAATTCACTTGTTTTAGGATATTTAGAAGAATAGTTTCCATTTGTAAAAAAAATATCTGCTTCTCCAATCTTTAACAATTTCCAATTGCTAGGAATATCAATGATTCGATTATAATTGACATGTTCTATTTTCTTATTCATACAATTTAAGTTTTTATGATCCACCATAAAACTATCAAAAATTTTATTTATTAGTATTTCATTATTAATCATGTAAAATACCTTCTAACGTGGATAAAATTTCTAAATTACTTTTAGTTAGTTCTTTCATTTCAGTTATAATTTCTTCGATTGTATATTGTTTAGAATCATGATTTTTATTTGGATTTTTAATATCGATATTAAAGTTTTTAATATCTTCTATTTTTACAAGCCATGCCTGTTCATTTTCTACACGTTGATTCCACCAGAGTTTAACTTCAGCAAAATGTTTTTTCTTGATAGGATTTGTTTTAGAAAATCTTGTCTGCCCATCTGGTAACTCTAAATCATAATACCAAATTTCTTTGGTTCCTTTTGAATCTTTATTAAAAAATAACAAATTAGTTGGAATAGAAGTATAAGGAGAAAAAACACCTTCTGGTAATCTAACAATTGTATGTAAATTAAATTCTTTCAACAATTTTGCTTTTATATTATTTTTAACTCCTTCTCCAAATAAGATACTATCTGGTAATACAACTCCAGCACGACCATGATCGGATAATTTTTCCATCAATAAGGCCATGAATAAATCAGCAGTTTCCTTTGTTTGAAATTCAAAAGCAAAATTGGAAGAGACATGCTCTTCTTCAATTCCACCATAAGGAGGATTGGTAATAATAACATCTACTTGATTCTTATCATGAAAATTTGATACTTCACCAGTTAAAGAATTTCGATGTTCAACCGATGGCGCGTCAATTCCATGAAGTAATAGATTTGTCACACATAAAATGTAAGGCAAATGCTTTTTTTCGATTCCTAGAATATTTTTTTGAATCAACTCTACATCTTGGGAAGATTTAATTTGTTTTGTTTTTTTATAATGGTCTATAGCACATGTTAAAAATCCACCTGTGCCACATGCAAAATCTAAAACTCTTTCTTTTATATTAGGATTTACCATTTCTACAACAAATTCTGTCACTGGTCTTGGCGTATAAAATTCTCCAGCATCCCCAGCGCTTTGCATTTCAAGTAACATGCTTTCATAAATATCATTAAAATCATATCTTTCCTGATTTAAATTAAAATTAATTTGATTAATTTCATTTATGACTTGTCTTAAAATCGTACCACTTTTTATATAATTATGTGTTTGTGCAAACACTTCATGAACCATTTTATCTTGAATTGTATGAATTGGTAAATTAGTTAAGTTTTTAAACAAATGTTCAACAAATTCAATAAGTTCATCCCCTGTCATACCATTTTCTAAAAAAGCCCAATTTTTCCATCGATATTTTTCTGGTATCACGCTAGTATAGTGTTCACCTTTTAATTTAGCTTTCTGTTCCCATTCAATTTCTTTAAAATCAAACAACTTCAAAAATAACATCCAAACGATTTGTTCTAATCTTTGCGCTTCTCCATTTACTCCCTCATCCGTTCTCATGATCTTTCTTAAATATTTCATATTTATAGCCATTTATTACGCCCCAAACTAAATAAATTGTTTTTTCAATTCATTGATTTTTAAATTTAAATGACCTAAATATAGCCATCATAATTTTTTATAATCATACCATAAATTTTTAATTTTGAAATATTTAGATTTTTAAACACTTTTTTATCACTATCTACTTTTTTATTATTTTTTGACTCCTATAGAAATTTCCTAAGGTTAATTCCTATAATCAATATAAAACATATTTTGCATTAACGCACAAAAAAATTGTCTTTTTATAATAATTAAATAAAAAATATCATTATATGATAAAATAAATGTAAGAGTTGATTATACTATGAATAATGAAATAAATGATATTACTTTTCAAGCGACAAACAAATACAAAGATGTAAATATAGAATTAAATAGTGAATTAAAAAAATTTTTAAATGAATATGATAATCACATGAAAGAAATAAGTAGATTAAAGAACAATTTGCTTAATATATTAACTGAAACAAAGAACTGGTGTTAGGATAGATATATAGACACAGAAATCTGAAAGGAGTAATATAATAAATAGTCAAAAAAGGAGGAAGTGTCAAAATCTCCGCCACAAGTAGCGGAGATTGGAAAGGTATTCACATTAAGGTTAATTTCTAAATCAATTATAATATCATTTATATAGTTTTACGCCCAACAATTCAATCTTAATAAATTTATTTATCTCATATTTTTTAGCAATTTTAAAGCTCTATTATTTAGTTCATCATGGTATCTACAAATATGTTCACTTTTTTGAACATTATTAACTTCGATCACAGAACCATTTGCAAACATTACGTTACCTTTAGGTATTAATTCAATATAATTTTCGTCATAAGGTATTCCTAAATCATCAGCAATACATTGCATAGCAATATCAATAGGTTGATGTAAAAATATATTCATTTCTTCTTTCGTTTTGGAATACCTAAAATTATAATAAGCATCTTCGTAATTAATAGATGGCAAAACATTTATTTCTACATTATCCCCTACTTTATTATAACTAAATTGACAAAATATAGTAAATTTCATTGTATTATAATAAATATTTTAGTATACTTTTCATAGGGAATATTAGTTGTTGAGTGTCTACCTCTAATCTTTTATAGAGAGGAGGTTTGATAAAATGAAAACTAAAACTTTCATAGTAAAGGTTTTAAAGCTCATTGCTATCATTTTATTACTCTCTACCTTATTGGTGTTAGCAATAAAAAAATGGCACTCATTCTTAGAATAAGTGCCTAACTAATTTAAATTGGGTAGACACTCAACTTAGCGAAACTGAATGTTCCCCTTTTATTTTATGCAAGTTTCCTTGACATATTCATAATAACATAAAAACGCACTTTTATCAAGTGCGTTTTACTTAATACTCGAAAAGTTCGAGTTT